>CAYGTY010000012.1:49366-64522 GCA_964352825.1 uncultured Anaerolineaceae bacterium | reverse complement strand
CAGAAGGCTGTGTACTGACAACCTCAGAAGCAGGTGTCTATACACTAGATTGTGACGAGGATACAGTAATTGTTAATCCACTATTTGATAAACGACCTACGGTGGCGCTTCAATATCCGAACCCCAATGAGAATCGCCCCGGTGTTATTCGCCTAGAGTTTGTATATGCTGCTGGAAACGATTGTAACGACAACGGCATTGATGACTTAGATGAATTTTTCCCGCCAGATTGTATTGGTCAGTTAACCACATCTGATAGCGATTCAAACAATAGTGGTGCTTATTTTGACTATGTTATTGGGGCAATGAGTGTCTGTGAACCAGAAAAACTTGTCCGCCTCGATAGGGTGCAATCCAATGAACCGATTTGTACAGACTCAGTCGCTAAGTAATTGTTGAATATCAATAAAGATGAATGTAAGGGTCTGTTTCTCTTGGATAAAACCGAAAGGCAGACCCCAATAAACTGCTTCAACCACCAGATTTCAAAGAAGTTAACCCATAATCCCAGTTTGGTTCGATTAATAATTAACTAGTCTAAGAAAAGGACAACAATCATGAGCTTAACAGATACACAACGAATCATTGTACAAAGCACTTTCGCACAGGTTACAGATGCTGATGCACTTGCAACTATCTTCTACGATCGACTTTTTGAAATTGACCCAAGTACGCGTCCACTCTTCACAGGCGATATGACGGAACAAGGTAAAAAGCTCTTAAAAGCTTTAACAGTCGTTGTAAAGGCATTGGATTCGCTAGACACAATCATCCCTGCTATTCAAGATTTAGGAAAGCGGCATGTAGCATATGGCGTAACGATAGCACACTGGGATAGTGTTGGTGAAGCTTTACTATGGGCTTTGGCAGAAACCTTTGGTGATGCTTTTGATGATGAGATTGGCGGAGCATGGGCAGCCGCTTATGGGGTGATTGCACAAACGGCTATTTCAGCCTCTTATCCAGTTACATAATTGAACATCAACGTTCTTCGTTCTCGACTAAAAGCTGACTATAATACAGTCAGCTTTTTTTTGATTTCTATTTCTGCTTCTTTGAATTTAATAAGCTTTTAAAAAGACTTAAGCTTATATCCAAATCAACTATAATGGATTTGATTATTGTCACTCATTAGAAATGGAGAAACTACTGGAACGACAAGAATTTGAACGATGTTTAAAAATTGGCTTAGGACGAGTGATTGTCTATCTTCAAGACCATGATGCTGCACCTTATCACGATCTAATTTTGTATGCCTGTCTGAATAATACAACTTATGATACGCAGTTTGATGGCTATAAAACCGACTACATGATGGAAATTATCAACTTGACGGATAATCCAGATTACTATCGTGAAAAAATATTGAAGGCAACCCAATCAATTGCCGATGATGATGAATCGTGGCAAGCTGGCTATTTGATTGCTTTTACGACAGCGTTTGCCAAACAGGGTGACTCTGAGGCACGACAAATTATCTATGATCATGTTAATCGAACATTCAAGGATGAGGACTCTCTAGGTGTTCATTCGATTATAGAAATTGATAGCTTGGATGGATTTGTCTATGTGATGAGCAAAATCGCTCCTTTGAAACGACAAGAAGACGATCCTTATTGGTATGAAGGTCTACTCTGGGAACTTAAAGAGACAATGGGGGAGGCTGAAGCGAAAGAGGCTTTAGAAAAGGTACGCAAAACGAATCAAGATGTTAATGATTATTTGAGTTATCTTGAAGACAAAGATGTTGAAAACAAAGCAAGGCGTATAGAGCGTTCTAACTCAACAAAAATACTAACTTATGCTGAGATAAAAAAACAAATTACTCATAGGGGGATTTCTAGCAAATGGGGTGAGGAGGCAACCAAAGAAGATTTATTAATGGCGGCTGAAGATTTGGTCAAGTTGGATGACCCAATACTCATTGCACGGTATCTTCGTATATTCCAACAAGCATTATTTCCACTGAACCCTGAACTACTGTTTAGTTTTATGAATTTAGAACAGTCTTATCCCTATCCATCAATCCCTGCTATGACAATCAGTATTCTCCAAAATTTATCTCACTCTTTGATTCGTGAATTCGCACTCCAGTTGATTGATGAAGAGGAATGGGCGATGCGGGCAGTGGGTTTGTTAGCAATGAATTTTGAAGATGATGACTGGCAAATGATTGAAATAATGAGCGAACAAAGAGTGGAAGATGACTTGTATCACTCTCTTGGATTTAGTGTGCAACATGTCTTCAAACAGCACCCTGACTCTAACGCTAGACAAACATTGCTCAATATCTATGAATATGGTCCATGTATGGGGTGTCGGAAAACGATACTCGAAATGCTGGCAACGATTGATGCAATCCCTGATTATATTCGTAACGAGTGTATGTATGATGCAAATGAAGATATTCAGAATTTGGCACAAAGCGATTTTGTGAGTACCTAACATTCGATACTCACAAGTATATTGACTATAGTCTAATTAACTCTCCGCCATGATTGACCATTTTCTGATGTTAGGATTTGTAAGTCATCGACATAAACATTTCCATCCGTGTCATAAATCGTGACATCATAGACTTCTCGTTTGCCTGAATCATTGACATATTCTGCTCGAATAGTCCAACCTGTGAAGTTCTCACTTTCAATTTGTAGAGGAGTGTCTTTTGATAGGTCGATTGCTTCAATGTTCCCTACGAATCCACAATTGGCTTGTTCACAGCCATAAATATGCCATGCGCCATAGTGTTGCTGATAGATTTTAAGGTCATAACCCTCTGCGGTAATGGCATAGAAATTTTGGTCACAAGCATCACCAACGCCAATATCTCCCCAATTGTCTTCTTGAGAGGGATTACCTAATTCTGGACAGTTATCCATCTTATTTTCGATAAAGTCATAATCAAGGTCACCTTCAGGCGCACTTCTTGTATCATCATCAACAATTAGACGCATCACTTTTCCCAAGAAGGTTGTCATATAGATTTCCCCGTTGGCATCTTCGCCTAGTGAGGTTACACGTACATCTAAGTCAATAATACGCTCAGTTTCCCATGTGTCGCTATTTTGGGCTAATGTCCATATATCACCATGACAGAAGTCACTATAGAGATATTTCCCTTTTAGCTCTGGTAATTCCTCACCACGATAGACAAAACCGCCAATGACTGCACATCCTACTGGGAAGGAAGAATCATAATCCTCAGGTTTTTGATGGGGATAATAATAAATAGGGAAAGTTAACTCATCTTCAGGTATCTCCGCGATAACTGCGCCTTCTGGTTGCTCGACTTTTGTCTCGGCTTCATATAATTTCCAGCCAAAGTTTTCACCTCCTGTGCTAGTTTCGGGTAGGTAGTTTACCTCTTCATAAGTTGACCAACCGACATCTGAAATAAACATCGCCGAACTATTGGGTACAAAACTAAACTGCCACGGGTTACGAAATCCCAGTACCCATATTTCGTGTTGCGCATCTGGATCATCCACAAATGGGTTATCACTTGGGATGTCATAGGGTAGGTCACCGTTTACATCAAGGCGTAGGATTTTACCCAGCAAATCTGTTTTGTTTTGACCTGTGGAATTGGGGTCTAAAGATTCTCCACCATCACCAACCGACATATATAAGTAGCCGTCAGGTCCAAACCGTATATGCCCACCATTATGAGCGGCTGTTGTTTGCTCTACAGATAAAAGAATTTCACCTGAATCTCGGTTTGCTACTAGCGGATTTTCAGTGACTTCAAAACGTGCTAAATGAAGGGTGTAGTCTGTATCGGTATAGGTTACATAGAAGTAGCTAGTTTCTTCAAATTTGGGGTGAAATGCTAAGCCAAGTAAACCCTGTTCGATATTTCCTTCGATGTTGACTCTGTCGCGAATATCTAGGAAGGGTTGCGGTAAAATCCGCCCTTTTTCAAGGATACGAATGACACCATTACGCTCATTGATAAATAATTGCTCGCCATTATTATGTGTTATACCGACAGGTTCAGGTCGTTTTTCCAGTACCGTATCGAATGTATACCGTGTTTCGGGGTCTGGTGTTTGGAATACCATCAATCCTGCGATTGCTATGGCAATGATAAGGATGATGACAATTGCAGATACGATGATTTTGTTATTTGTCTTGCTGGTTTTTAGGTTATTTACAGTCACAATAGAGTCTCAGTCTGTTTCTATGCTATATCACATCGTTATAGTATTGGATTGCGTGAAATCAGGCTAGATGTGATTTGTAATATTAATCCAATGATTAATCACAAAATGCCGAAATATTAAAATAATGGCTTTGCCTAAAATCAGCTTATGTACTACCATCTAGCTATGCAATGTTGGATTATCGTTTGTAAAAGGAGCAGTGTATGAGTAGTACACCATCGGTTTCAAAACCATCAAATTCAGGGAGTGGCGTTACTGCAATTGCGAATACTAAATCTGCCTATGCCAATATTCGGACAGGACCAGGTGTTAATTATCAGGATGTTGGTGATATTTTGGATAATTCACTGGTTGTGTATTATCCATCATCTCAGACTGAAGATGATTGGGTTTGGGTTGAGCAAAAAGGTGTGAGAGGTTGGGTCTATGCTGGAGTTGTAACATTCATTCAGGCTGTTGGCGGAACACCCACATCGAATGCTACGCCAACCCCTTATGATGGGAAAATTGCTTTGTGGCATTGGAAAGGGACAAGTGTTCCGGAGACATCTATCGAACAATTGGTTGCGAATATTAAATCACGCACACCCAATGTCAAGCAAATATGGGTCAAGACGAGTGACGGTGTTGATTGGATGGGCGAATATGATGATAGTGCCCTCGCTATCAATGGCCCTGCTGATGTGGACCGTTGGGTTCGTGTATTAGAATCCAATGGGATGGAGTTCCATGCGTGGTGTGTGCCTCAAGGTTTAGATATTCCGAAAGAAACTGCACTAATCAACGCTGTCTGTGAACGCCCTGGGGTCAAGTCCATGATTTTGGATGTTGAACCTTATGCAGGATTTTGGCAAGGTGGGGCAGAAGCTGTGCGACCATTTATGCTTGCGATTCGCCGCTCAATTGGGACACGTTTTCATATTGGTATGAGTATGGATCCGCGCCCGTGGCATTATGATAATATTTTCCCTGATGAGTGGAGTCCATTTATCAATAGTCTTCATCCTCAAACATACTGGCATACATTTCGCCGTAGTGTTGAAGAAGTGGTTGAGGAGATGTATACAACATGGGGTGGGTACGGTAAACCAATTATCCCTGCATTACAGGGTGATGCACCGATTAATGACCAAGTAGAAGCTCATACATTAACGACACAGAAACACGGAGCTGTTGGTTTGAGTTGGTGGCGTTATGGGGTTATTTCTCAATGGACAGCCGTCAATACAACCATCGATTTATCAACGTCACCTGCTGACCCTGTGACTGAACCCACGGACAACTTTACTGATGAGGTGATTATTCTGCCGAAGAAGGCTGGATTCCGTAGTGGAACTTATACAGGTAAGTCTGAGTTTAGCTCGCGGAACAATACTTGGGGGTGGGAATATTTATATGTTGATACCTCAGGAAGTACCAGTAAAGTATGGGCAGAATGGAAAACAACCTTACCTAAATCAGGACGGTATGAAATTTCTGCCTTTATACCAAACCGTAAAGCGACAACAGTCCGTGCCCGTTATAAAATACATGGCATTGTAGGGACGGATACTGAGGTTGTGGTCGACATTAACCAGAATCGCAACCGTAATACATGGGTGCCCCTAGGGATTTTTGACCTCGATAAGACTCAGCCAAATGCTGGGCGTGTCTTCTTAAATGATGTTACAGGTAATGGCAACGAAATTATCGCCTTTGACGCAGTTCGCTTTAGACGAATTGTGACTGTTAATCCGGGGGAAAACCCGACACCAGACCCTGATAACCCAACGGAACCGCCAACTTCTGGGGGAGACCGCCCTGATGTAGTCAATGGAGTTTATGTTGCTGATGGATATGATTCACCAGTAGGTTCAGCACAAGAACGACGCGGTAGCCGAGTCTGGCCATCGGGTTGGTTGGATGCTAGCCCTTATGGACGTTTATATTTTGTTGGGACACCGAGTGAGGCTTATCACACAGGGGCAGACTTAAACTTTGGGTCACCGTATGCCGATAAAGGGATGCCAGTATATTCTCCTGCAAGTGGTGTTGTTATCTTTGCATCGAGCCTGAGTGTTTGGGGGAATGTACTGATTGTTCGTCATGACCCATTATTTAGCCCAACAGGTGCAGTGCTTTATAGTCGTTTTGGTCATGTTCAGAATATGAAAGTTCAAGTCGGACAACGTGTGGCACGTGGGCATCAATTGTGTGAAATTGGCGATGCTTTCGGACGTTTTGTTCCGCATCTACACTTTGATTTAAGCCCAACGACTATTTTTGAAACTCGCCCAAGTGATTGGCCTGGAACAAATTATTCTCGTTTGGTTCAAAACTATATTGACCCATTGACTTGGATTCAACGGAATCGTCCCTAGGTGAAATATGGCTGAATTTTCGGAACTCATCAAGCGCGCTAAACATATCCGCCAGTATTATGCTGAATTTGAAACAAATCGGCATGGTCGTTCATGGACTCGTGAAGAAATTATGCTCGGTTTCATGGGAGATGTCGGAGATTTGGCAAAGCTAATTTTAGCAAATGAAGGTGTCCGACAGATTGATGATGCTGAGCATAAACTAGCGCATGAACTGGCAGATTGTTTATGGTCGGTTCTTATTCTTGCTGATTTATATGATGTGGATTTAGAAGAAGCCTTTGACGATACTATGCAAGAATTGCAACAAAAGTTAGACAGTTAGAAATGTAGTTATTTGAGAGGGGCAGACTTGAACCCCTCTCAGTGATTATTTTAGAATAATCCCCAATCGCTGGCAGCACCCTCTTCCATCATACTTGGATCCCACATCTCCATCCCCATTTCGATGGTGGTGGGTGTACCCAAATAATCTTGCGCAGTACGGCGAGTTTGCTCTAGTAACTGTGGTGCATAAGGGCAGAAGGGGGTTGTCATAATCATTGTGACATGTGACCGTTCATCTTCAATTTCAACGTTACGGACAAGCCCTAACTCAATAATATTCATCCCAATTTCTGGGTCAATCACACTACGAAATGCTTCGTATAATCCTGCTTCTTTATCTGTCATATTTGAATCGCTCATGGCGTGAATCCTCTTTTTTTAATTTTGTGCGACTTAAGCATAATATAGGCAAATTTGAGTGTCAATAAAATAAATAAATATCTTAGAAATATGATGTTATTCCAACATTCAACGGTTATGCTATTCTTTTGGTGTTTTCTCTATAATCTTTAATAAAAAAGATAAAGGTAAGAAATATTGACAAGCCGAAACGACACTGATATACTGCCATTAAATTCGACTTGGTTATAGAGTAAATTTAACCAACATTAAAAATTCATGAGAGGAGACCTATCTCATATGGGTATAACACTCGAAATTCGTAATTTACACGCTAGCGTTGAAGGTGAAGAAGACCTCATTTTACGTGGTGTAAATTTGACAGTCAAACAAGGCGAGATTCATGCGCTAATGGGACCGAATGGTTCTGGTAAAAGTACATTGGCTAATGTCTTAATGGGAAACCCTGCATACGAAGTCCACGACGGACAAGTATTGCTTGATGGTGAAGATGTACTTGATATGGATGCTGATGAACGTAGCCGTGAAGGGCTATTCCTTGCATTCCAATATCCAGTTGCAATCCCCGGTGTCACATTAGGGAACTTCTTGCGTCATGCAGTGAATGCACGCTTGAAGGCAGAAGACCCAGATAGCAAGGGGATGCCAATTCCTCAATTTGCAAAGATGATGCGTGCAAAAATGGATTCACTGCAAGTTGACCATGCCTTTGCTGGTCGTTACCTCAATGAGGGCTTCAGTGGTGGTGAAAAGAAACGCGCAGAAGTATTACAGATGGCTGTATTAGAGCCTAAAATTGCTGTCCTTGATGAAACAGATTCTGGGCTTGATATTGATGCCTTACGTATTGTTGCTGAAGGTGTTACCACCTTAACGGGTCCAAGCATGGGTGCGCTTGTGATTACCCATTATCAACGGATGCTCGATTATATTAAACCTGATTATGTTCATGTGATGTTCGAAGGTCGTATTGTTGAAAGCGGTGGTCCTGAACTCGCATTAGAACTCGAAGCAAAAGGTTACGATTGGGTACGTGAAAAACACGGGAAACCTCAAGAAGCATAGAATTTAAATTAGTCTTCATAGGGAAAACACAATGACAGACGCAATTCAAAGCGATAAGCAATTGACACAAGAAGAAGAAGCCTTACGCGAAGTCGGCGGAACTTACGCTGATAAATATGGCTTCCATGATGATGATGTTGCCTATTCGTTTAAGAGTCAAAAAGGCATCAGTGAAGAAGTTGTACGTAGCATCAGTGCGATGAAAGGTGAACCACAATGGATGACCGATATTCGTGTTGAGGCGTATCATATTTTCTTAGAGAAGCCTACTCCACAATGGGGTGGTGACCTTAGCAAAATAGATTATGATGACATCTACTACTACATGAAAGCCACTGAAAGATCAGAAGAAAATTGGGATGAAGTCCCTGATGATATTAAGGAAACCTTCAATCGACTTGGTATTCCTGAAGCGGAACAAAAATTCCTACATGGTGTTTCTGCTCAATATGATAGCGAATCTGTCTATCATAAAATCCAAGATAGTCTTGAACAACAAGGGGTTATCTTCCTTGACATGGATACTGCTCTACGTGAGCATCCTGAAATTATCAAAGAATACTTCGGCACAATTATCCCATCCAACGATAATAAATTTGCAGCATTAAATACGGCTGTGTGGTCGGGCGGTAGCTTCATTTATGTACCCCCCGGTGTGCATGTAGAAATGCCATTGCAAGCCTATTTCCGTATCAACACCCAAAATATGGGGCAATTTGAACGGACACTGATTATCGTTGATGAAGGTGCTTACGTTCATTATGTTGAAGGTTGTACCGCACCGATTTATAGTTCCGATAGTTTGCATAGTGCAGTTGTCGAAATTATTGTCAGAGAAGGTGGACGTTGCCGTTATACGACCATCCAAAACTGGTCAAATAATGTCTATAACCTTGTGACAAAACGTGCCGTAGCTGATAAAAACGCAACAATGGAATGGGTTGATGGTAACCTCGGTAGCCGTCTAACTATGAAATACCCAGCTGTTGTTTTACGTGGTGAAGGCGCACATGGTGAAGTTCTCTCAATTGCATTTGCAGGCGCGGGACAACATCAGGACGCAGGCGCGAAAATCACACATCTTGCACCCCATACAACCAGCCAAATCATCAGTAAATCCATTGGTAAAGATGGCGGACGCGGTAGTTATCGGGGTTTGCTCAAAATTGCCGAAGAAGCTCATCACAGTAAAAGCAATGTTGTTTGTGATGCTTTACTCTTGGATGACTTTAGTCGCTCAGATACATATCCAACGATTGAAATTGATGCAAAAGATGTCACGATGGGACATGAAGCATCAGTTAGTAAAGTGGGAGAAGACCAACTCTTCTATTTGATGAGTCGTGGTTTGAGTGAAGATGAAGCAAATGCGATGATTGTCAATGGATTCCTCGAACCATTGGTCAAAGAACTGCCAATGGAATATGCACTTGAATTGAACCGCCTGATTCAGATTCAGCTTGAAGGTTCAATCGGTTAATCTTAGTTAAACAATAAATGGGTGAGGTCGGTTGACTTCCCCCTTTTATTCGAGTCACAAAGGAGTAATATTTCGTGGCTGTTGTGAGAAGACGGTCTTCATCACCTGTAGCACCAAGTTATAGCCGTGCTGATGTTGAAGCCCTTAGCGAAAAAAATAATGATCCGCAATGGTTACGTGACCTGCGGTTAAAATCATGGGAACTCTATGAAGAAACTCCCATGCCACATATGGAAGAAGAATGGCGACGCACAGATTATAGCCATATCCGTTGGAATGAAGCCGATAGCATCATCCAACCGAATGGTGCAACATCTGATGCCGTGCCTGCTAAAAACCTTGAACCTTTGACAGGTGATAAAGAAGGTGGCTTGTTGGTCTTTGTTGATGGCAAAGTTGTTCGTCATGAAGTTGCTGATGAACTGACTGAACAAGGGGTTATCTTTACTGATTTGATGACTGCTGTTCGCGATCATAGTAACCTTGTCGAGAAATACTTTATGACACAGGCTGTCAAACCTGATGCTGGTAAATTTGCCGCACTTCATGCTGCATTATGGAATTATGGCGTATTTGTTCATGTTCCACGTGGTAAAGTTGCTGAATTACCTCTGCATGTTGTGGTCTACAACTCTAAAGCAGGCGCATCAATGGGGCATGTTTTGTTTGTTGTAGAAGAAAATGCACAAGCAACTATGCAAGTTGAATATGCGTCCGCAGATAGCGAAACGCAATCATCCTACATCGGTGCAACTGAATTGATTGCTGGTGATGCTGCCAATTTACGGTATGTCTCTTTGCAAGGCTGGAATCGTAGTACATATGAGTTTAGCCATCAAAAAGGTATTGCGGGACGTGATGCCCAACTGGATTGGGTAAACGGTGTCATGGGTAGCCGCCTGACAAAAGCATTTATTGAAGTTGATGCTGTTGGACAAGGTGCTAATGCTCGTGTCAGTGGTTTCTTCTTTGCTGATAAAAACCAATTCTTTGACCTCGATACCCAACAAAACCATAATGCACCACTAACAAACACTGATTTGTTATTCAAAGGGGCTGCCCGTGACCAAGGGCGTACATTATGGCAAGGGATGATTAAATCATTACCCCAGATGCAAAAGATTGATGGTTATCAAGTTTGCCGTAATCTGATGTTAAGTGATGATGCACGGATGGATAGTATCCCCGGCTTAGAAATTGAAGCTGATGATGTTATTTGTTCACATGCAGCGACATTTGGTACGCTGGAAGAAGAACCACTCTTCTATTTGATGAGTCGTGGTATCACACGCCCTGAAGCACAATTGATGGTGATTGAAGGGTTCTTTGATGAGTTGTTGCAACGGATTCCATTTGAGCGTGTTCGTGACCGCTTGATGGCTGAAATTGAAGCAAAGATTCTCGGCGAATAATCGATTGTAAGACATGAATTCTTGGGCGCATCAAATAGGTGCGCCTTTTTTGTATATATAATACCCCTAGGTTACTTTATGTCACAACTGACTTTACCCTTTGATATTGAAAAAATACGTGCTGATTTTCCTATTCTGCATGAAGCGCATCATAATGATGTACCGCTTGTCTATTTGGACAATGCTGCATCTAGCCAGAAACCCTTAAAAGTGATTGAAGGCTTGGATGATTATTATCGCTTATATAATGCCAATGTGCATCGTGGTATCCATAAATTAAGTGAAGCAGCAACTGAGGCTTACGAAGGGGCGCGTAAGAAAGTCCAAAAATTTATTCATGCCAAGAGTCGTCGTGAAGTTATTTTTACGCGCGGGACAACCGAAAGTATTAACCTCGTTGCTCAGACATGGGGGCGTGCTAATTTGTCAGCAGGGGATGTTGTGCTATCGACTGTGATGGAGCATCATTCTAATATTGTTCCGTGGCAGATGTTAGCAATGGAAAAAGGAATTACTGTTAAGTTTATTCCAGTGCTGGCTGATGGAATGCTGGATATGGAAGTCTATCAAAAACTCCTTGCTGATAATAATGTCAAATTGGTGACGGTTGTTCATAGCTCAAATGTCTTAGGTACGATTAACCCTGTTGCGGAGATGGCAAGATTAGCTCATGAACAGGGGGCTTTAATCCTTGTCGATGGCGCACAAAGTGTCCCTCATATGCCTGTCGATGTTCAAGCATTGGATGTTGATTTCTTTGTTTTTAGTGGGCATAAAATGGTTGGTCCAACAGGTATCGGTATTTTATATGGTAAACGCGCTCACCTGGATGCTATGCCACCGTGGATGGGTGGTGGGGATATGATTTCTAAAGTTACCTTAGATGGCAGTACATGGAATGATTTACCCTATAAATTTGAAGCAGGAACACCCAGCATTGCCGAAGCAATTGGGCTTGGGTTTGCAGTCGATTATTTATCCGAAGTCGGTATGGATAAGATTCATGAGCATGAGCAAATTATGACGGCTTATGCTTTAGAACGCCTTGCCGAAGTCCCAGGGGTAACGGTATACGGTCCATCTGCGGATAAAAAAGGGGCTGTTGCGGCATTTAGTGTTGAAGGTGTTCATGCCCACGATGTCGCACAATTACTTGATAGTTATGGTGTCGCTGTGCGTGCAGGACATCACTGTGCGATGCCTCTACATGATGATGTTTTATGTGTACCTGCAACATCACGGGCAAGTTTTTACTTGTATAATACACCACGAGAAATTGACATTTTTATTGATGCCTTGTATCAAGTAAAAAAGACCTTTGCCATATAAGCAGATTGGAAGATAAAAATGGAAGATATGTATCGCGAGGTCATACTAGACCATGCGCGTAATCAGCGAAATTGGGGTTTATTAGAAGAACCTGTTCATCTTGACCATGAGGAAAAGAACCCATTATGCGGTGATCGTCTACGCTTGACATTACGTGTTGATGAAAATAATGTGATTACCGAAGTGGGGTGGGATGGCGAAGGGTGTGCCATAAGCCAAGCCTCAGCATCGATGTTTGGTGAAGAAATCTTGGGGATGACCCTTGATGATGCTCGCAAAATTAATAAACAAGAGTTACTCGATAATATTGGCTTGACCCTGACAATCAACCGTGTGAAGTGTGCTTTATTAGCATTGAAGGTGCTGGTTGTTGGCGCATATGGTCAAGAAGAAGGCGTTGAACAATGGGAACTCATTGAAGATGCGGAGGATGATTAATGGCAGAATGGATAACAGTTTGTCCTGCAAATGAGATTGCTGAGGGACAGCGAGAGGTTTTTGGTATTAATGACCACTGGATTGCTGTATTTCATGTGAGTCAGCGATATTATGCGATTGAAGACCTATGTACACATGACGGTAATGCCCTAGCATTTGATCGTAATGAAAAACCCAGCAAAGTTGTTGAATATGAAATTGAATGCCCTCGTCATGGTGGACGTTTTGACATTCGGACGGGTGAAGCAACCCGTTCACCTGCTGAAATTACTGTGCCGTGGTATGAGGTGCGCGTCGAGAATGGCAATATCGAAATTCTCGTCTAAATTGATGTAATCATTGCTATAATAAAAGCCTATTGTCTGTGTGATGATGGGCTTTTTTAATTGATTCAATTTCTGAAAGGCTACATATGACCTTTAAAACTTTCCAAGATGCGATGTTATCAGGTAATACGCTTGTGTTTGGGCATCGTGGGGCAAAAGCATATGCACCGATGAATACCTTACCTGCTTTTGAGCTTGCGTTTGAACAAAGTGCTATGGGTATTGAGCTTGATGTTCACCGCTCAAAAGATGGACACCCTGTGATTGTGCATGATTTTACCGTCGATAGCACATCAAATGGAGCAGGGCGTGTGGTGGATAAAACCCTAGCTGAATTAAAAGCTCTTGATGCTGGCGGATGGTTTTCTGATGAATTCGCTGGAGTACAGATAGCGACATTAGATGAAGTATTTGAAGTTGTTGGGCAGAAGTTATTGATTAATGTTGAGATTAAATCTGAAGATATAGAAACTGATGGCGTAGAGCAAGTTGTGGCGGATTGCATCCTACGTCACAATATGGATGATCGTGTTTTGGTTTCTTCGTTTAATCCTTTAGCCATCAAACGATTCCGTGCGATATTACCTGATGTCATGATTGGTTTTTTATATGTGGATGGTATGGAAGAAGATACTGCCTCTATGATGGAGGGTTATAAACATGAAGCTCGACATCCCTATCATGAAATGATTGACGAACAGTATATGCAATGGGCGCGTGAACACAACTATTATGTGAACACATGGACAGTTAACGACCCGACACGCGCACAAGAGTTAAAATCACTCGGTGTAAATTGTGTAATTACAGATAATCCCGATACGATTTTGGAAGCACTTTCATAATGCTAGCAAGATTTTGGTGGCAATTGGTGCGTTTTGGATTTCGTTTATTGTATTACGAAATGGCATTTACGTATGATGCGGTAAGCTGGATTGTCTCGTTGGGGCAGTGGCGATGTTGGCAACGTAGCGCGATGAATTTCTTGGGTGCGCCTGCTGATGGTGTGATTCTGGAACTGGCGCATGGGACGGGAAATCTTCAAATTGATTTACAGACTGCAAATTATCAGACAATTGCATTTGATTTATCACCCTATATGGGACGCATAGCAAGACAAAAAATTGCAAAACATAACCTGAATCAAGATTTTGTAAGAGGTAGCGCGTTACAGTTGCCTTTTGCTGATTCATCTATTTCGCATGTCGTCTGTACATTCCCGACTGATTTTATTGTTCAACAAGAAGCACTTACCGAAGTCAATCGTATTTTGCGAGAACACGGCAAATTGATTGTTGTCTTAAACGGTATTTTGGTAGGTGGGGGTGTCATTAAGTCACTTTTGGAATGGTTGTATCGCATTACAGGGCAACGAGATGATACCCGTCAGCAGGATATTGAGCATTTTTTTCTAGGTTATGGATTTGATGTTGAGACACAAGAGATTGAATGTCAGCGTAGTCTGGCTCAGTTGGTTATTTTGACAAAAAGAGTGGATTCAAATCCTAAATTGCTCTAGCTTTTTAAATTCTGATATGATATTATATCTAAGTTCAATATGGTGGATATAGCTCAATGGCAGAGCACCTGATTGTGGTTCAGGATGTTGCCGGTTCAAGTCCGGTTATCCACCCCATATAAACAAACAAAGCCTTAACAGATGTTAGGGTTTTTTGTTTTATTGTACATGTATCAATTATGCCGTTTGAGATAAATCGAATTTTTGCGCGCTTTCAAACGAAGCCCCATAATTTTCAGACTAGACTCGTTTTTTGTTGTTTGTGGTGCTGTGTCATTAGTGTCTTGTTCTTTGGCATCTGTTGCGAGGGCTAGTTCGCTTACTTCTTCTTTGCCATTTGTTTCTAGGACTTTTTCGCTTGCTTCTTCTTCGACCTC
>CAYGTY010000012.1:0-49266 GCA_964352825.1 uncultured Anaerolineaceae bacterium | reverse complement strand
CTTCTTCTTTGCCATTTGTTTCTAGGACTTTTTCGCTTGCTTCTTCTTCGACCTCTTCCGTTGTATCTTCTTCAACTTCGGATACTTCGATTTCAACTTTCTCATCTTCAGTTATGGATTCTTCAATTTCCTCATAAAGGGTTTCTTCTACTTCTGATTGCACATCTTCGACAGATTCATTTGATTCAGGTTCTTTGCTTGCAATTAAATCTGCTTTCGTTATTGCCTTCATATCCTGTGTTTCGCTCGGTTTTTGTAAACCAAATACATCAAAAACACTGATTCGCGAAGTATCTCGAATATCAACTTTAGGCTCTATAATGGGCTCTAGCTTGGGACTGGTTGTAGCCAATTCTGTTTCGGTAAAATCATCGACTTCATCAGATTGTACTGCTGGTGCTTCTTCAATAGGTTCATTGGGTTTGGTGTCATCCTCGGCGACAGGTGGCTCACTAATTGGCAATGGTGATGGCGAGCTTGTACTTTCGATAACTTCGATTTCTTCATTCCCTTGTACGACAGGGTTTGGTTTCGTGTCATCATCGGCAACAGGGGGTTCTGTGATGGTATCATTAATGGAATATTGGATCGATTGCTCTGATGGATATTCGGATTCTGGATAGGTATCAGCTTCTCTATCTTCACTTATATTCGATGGATGGCGAGGTTGATACATTGAGCGTTCTTCAACATCAGGGGCTTCTCGGAGTGAGGCTTTTGCCTGATGAGTGGATATGCCACCTGTTTCTTGCTGAACTAATTTATACAGGTTACGTAAGCTATCTTGGATGTGATTGGTTAGACTGCGTTTTAAACCAATTGAATTCCGCAAACCACTGAGCATCCCATCGACTTCATAATTAAATGTCCACTGAACGAGTGTGCCTTCTGCAATTTCTTGTAGGCGAATGCGCCCTTGATTTGTACTGACTGAGCTTCCTTCAACAACCGTGTATTCGTAACCTAAGGTGTCGTACCATGCCGAAATTTCGACAATGACATCTTTGCCCTTAGATGTTGAATAACGCCAGCGTGTTCCCTTACCCTCATGCTGTGTTGTCAAGAATGAGATGTTAATGCAGTCTTCTTGCCAGTTTGCGTTTTGGGTAATATCGCCGAGGAATCGCCATATAAACTCGGGAGAGGCTGGTATGAGAATTGCATGATCTATGACATTCATGATTAAGATGCCTTCAATACGTGACTGATTTTTCGCTTTATGCTACACTAGCAATAAATTTTACCATTGTATGAATGAATAGCAACCACAATGCCAAATCCAATCTTTACATTTGCATTTATTATTGCCACCATTTATGGGGCGAGTTTTCACTTTATCATGGGCGGTAGTGCGCGACGCTTAGCCCTCTTTTTATTAACTGGGTGGGTTGGTTTTCTGCTTGGACACTATATCGGTGTAGCTTTTGAAATTGATATTGCGAATATTGGCTCTTTACGCTTTATGTCAGCATCGGTTAGCGCGTTGGTATTACTTATCTTTGCACACATCTTTACTTCAGGACGTTCACAGCAGGTGACACGACGATAAATTATGGCAAATACAGACTCATCAAATATACCCGTTACGACTCCAGAATCTGAGACAGATGAATCGAGTGGTATGAGTATCTCACGCATTGTGATGCTTATCTCTATTGGTCTAATCGGATTTGTTCTACTCATATTAGCGATTGGGCTTGTTATCTCACTCACAGCAGCACCCACTTGGGCACCTGTGATTCAGATTTTCCGCGATATATTTATTGTGATTATGGTTGTTGAGGTGATATTGGTTATCGGTGCGCTGGCTATCTTGATTTTGCAAATTGCGCGGATTGGGATTATGTTGCAGACAGAAATTAAACCGATACTTGATAATGCTCGTGAAACAACCAAAGCAACCCGTACAACTGCTGAATTTGTTAATAAAAATGCAGTCGGCCCTTTGATTAAACTCAAAACTTTTTTTGCTGGATTAACTGTTTTTATCCGTGAATTACTACGCATTAATCGCTTATTGAACCCAAAAGATTCACCCAATAAGGCAGACAAAGATGCGTGAACGATTTGATGATAGTATGACTTTTGTTGGCATCATGATCGGTATGATGATTGGTGCAGTTTATATGTTATTTCGCCTGAAAAATAAAGGTGACATCAACCGCAAAAACCTGACTCAATTTGGTGCAGGGTCACTTGAACAAGATATATTAACAAGTATTGATAGCGCAAAAACTAAAGCCCATCAACGCATGGACGAAACTGAATAATTAGCATCAGTTTCGGATAAAGCTTGTAAAGTGAAATGATACATTACAGTTAAGAATAGAAAAGCCACTAACTCCTAGCTATTAGTAAAGGACTTCTTATAGCCTGCTAGTGACTAACAGCTAAAACTACAAATTATTGAAGTATGCTTTTTCAACGTAGTCGCTTAAACGCACTCAGGTTATTATCTGTTTTCTATTTGGTGAAATGCTTTACCTATCATATTGATAATATCACCAGCGATAACGGCTCTAGAACTGCCCACGCTATCTTCCACCATACCACCACATAAGGCATGAAGGTATGTCGCCACGACTGCGCTATCAAATGCTGATAAACCTTGTGTACGCATCCCAGCAATTAAGCCAGCGAGAATATCACCTGTTCCTGCTGTGCCGAGCGCATCTGTTTTAAAGGGTACCACACTAACCTCACCATTGGGCGAAGCAATCAAAGTATGCGCCCCTTTTAGGACAACAACTAAATCCCATTCTTTCGCTTTTGCTTGAGCAATATCCCAACGATGTTGATTAATCTCTGTGGTGGATTGATTTGTAAGGCGTGCCATTTCCCCTGGGTGGGGGGTGATGATTGTATCTTTTGGCAGGTTTTTCCACCAATTATCTGTTTGGCTCAGAATATTGAGAGCATCAGCATCAATAACTAAGGGAGGCAGTTTTTTATAGGATAAGAGTGATTTGACGAAATTGATGGTTGATGGATGTTGTCCCAAACCACAGCCTAATAACATCGCATCATAATTTTGTGATGCTTCATAGACAACATCTGATGCAGCCTCATTAATCGCGCCATCATTGCTGGGTAAATATATAAATGTCGGTTCACGAAGGCGATTTGCTACAATTTCAATAACTTGTTGTGTTGACGCGACGGTTACGAGTCCGACACCTGAACGATAGGCTGATTCACTGGCGAGGGCAGTTGCACCGATATAATTTTTTGAGCCTGCGACTATAAATGTTTTCCCGAATGTTCCTTTATGCCCATCAACTGGACGAGGTACTAATTTCTGTTTGACGGTATGGCTATCAATGATACTGTACTGAATCTTGCTTAAATCAGGCTGTGTATCGGGAATACCGATTTGGGATAAGATAAGATTCCCTATATATTTAGCGGCAGGAAATGTGAATAAACCATGTTTTGCAGCGATAAATGATATGGTTTCATCAGCGAATATCGTATTGGGGTCGGCATCGCCTGTATCACAATCGATTCCACTTGGACAATCAATCGCAAAAATAAATGGCTTAGGTGTTATATGAAATTGATTCGCTTGGGTCGGGTCGAGTGTGATGATGTCACCATAATCTAATGTGTCAGCTTGATTCAAAACTTGATTGATTGTACGTAGAACTTTGGCAGGGGTATTGCGAATGGGTAAGCGAACTCCGATACCAAATAAAGCATCTATGATAATATCTGCACTTTGAATCATACTTTTTAGTAGACGGCTATCAGGGTCATTTTCTGTAATAGCGACAAATAATTCATCCTCTACAATTTTTTGATAATTCACATCACTTTTCGGGCGTTCTGCTAGCATATACAAGCGTATCTGGGCAGGTGTCTGTTGTGCTAAATAGTGTGCGATAACAAGACCATCACCGCCATTATTTCCTTTACCGATAAGTAATGTGATGCGGGTCTCTGCTGTGATTGATAAACGGCTTTTAATATATTCCCCTGAGGCGCGTCCCGCATTTTGCATCATTTGATCATAACTCATGATTGATGCGTCTACAGCGGACTCAATATCACGAATGGATTGTACAGAAGTGACTTTCATCATGATTGAATCAACCTTATTGATAGTTCATTGGAATTAAAAAACGCATATCCAATGACATGCGCTTCTTTATCTTATACATGATAGTAAAGGATAGTCCTTTAATGATCTCGATCAATTACCAAACGGGCAAGTTGAATCAGTTCATCTTTAGCTGGCGAATCTGGAATTATCGATAAACCTGCAATTGCCATATCCACTAATTGTTGGGCTTGTTGACGACCTTTTTCGATAGTATCCCCTTCAAGCATTTTCCGCTTGATGGATTCCATCGGGTCACCATCACCCCCATTATTATTTAAGGCAACACCAATCCCGCGACCTTGTTCAACATCAATACCAGCCGTTTTGCCGAGTTGTTCTTCATCGCCCAAGATATCCAAAATATCATCAATAATTTGGAACGCCATCCCGACATTGAAGCTGAAATTGGATAAGGCATCAATGTGTTGTTGAGGGGCATTGGCTAACTTTGCGCCGATTGTACCTGCAGCTTTAAAAAGAGCAGCCGTTTTTAATGCAATGATACGTGTATAAGTCTCACGAGTGAAGTTATTTTCTTTAACAGCACTGGCTTGTAATGTTTCACCTTCAACAAGCGCTGTTGCTGAATCTGCAAGGTCCATGTTGAGGTCGTGGAAAGGGGACATCAATGAATATACAGCCGTAAAAAGGAAGTCGCCTGTTAATAGTGCGAAGGTTCGTCCCCAGATAGAATTTACGGAAGGGTGACCACGACGCATAATACCATGATCGTTAATATCATCATGAACAACACTGGCTGTATGCATTAATTCCACAGCGGCGGCTGGTCTTGCAATACTTTCAACCTCTGTACCACCTAGTGCAAGATATGATAGTAAAACAAGGCGTGGACGAATCCGTTTTCCACCTGCATTGAGGATGTGATGGCTTGCATCACGCAAGACTTCCACTTCACTATTGGTTACATCGAACATAGCTTTTTCTACTGCTGTAAGCCCAATATTGATGGTTTCATCAAGGCTGATTTGTTTTAACTCTTTAGCTGTCATTTAGGACTCCAGCTTTGGATTTGTGATTTTTAGAACTAATTAAATGTATTGTACATTAAAAATGAACTTAGTCAATAAAAGCTCAGATGACACTTAATTATGGCAATAAGTTTGCCCAATTATGACTGATTTTGCAACAAAATGTGTCTAAACTATCTGAAATAACTCATTAAATTAGTATAAGTTGAACGTGATCAGTTTATTGAAAATCTATTATTTTTAACTGAAATGAAAAGGTACTGCCTTTATTGAGCTCACTTGTCACTTGAATTTCTGATTGATGATTTTCTATTAATAGTTTGACGAGAGCTAATCCAACACCTGTGCCACCGTAGCGTCGAGTGGATGAGGGGTCAATTTGATAGAAAGAGTCAAAAATATTTTTTAGATCTTTGGGGGCAATCCCAATCCCATAATCCCGTACAGAGATTTCGACACTTCCACCAACTTGATGTGCATGGACTTCAATATCACCATCACTAAATTTAAGGGCGTTATCTAATAAGAGTTGTAGGATTGTGCTAATGCCTTGTCTATCTGCTAGGACAGGGGGAAGATCTGTATCAATATGTAACTTTATACGTTTCGCATCTTCTTTAGATTCCCAAATTCGGCTAAGGCTACGATGAGAATAAGCAACTGCATCCCGAACGATAACAGGTCCTAATTTTAAATCGAGACTGCTACCGAACATCGTGATATTCGTGACCAGTGTCTCTAGTCGGGCGGTTGCATTTTCAGCATAGCGTATGAGTTTATTATCTTTCCCCACATCTTCTGATAATAATGAAACGGCGGACTTGACATGCAGTAGGGGTGTTTTTAGCTCATGTGATACATTCCGGACAATGGCTTCTTTGAGAACTTCAACTTGAGTTGTTTGTTGCTTTTGAGTGGTTAATTGTTTTTCTAGCTTATGAATATGTGAAAGAAGGCTATTGTTTAGCTCTACTTGCTGTTGCTTAAATTGTAGAATCTGTTGGAGAAGCGATAAGAATGTATCGTCATAGCGCAAAATAAAATCAAAAGGCGGTCTATTTATTTCTTGATTATCCGCCTGAACAACCAAAATCATTGTGCATAAGTCTGTTTTAATATGTTGAAGATCGGGTAAGCCTAGATTATCAATAACAATAAGAGTTTGCGATTGCTCAGGTGTGAGGTGACTATACAATTGGTCAGTTGTTTGTGCTAATTTTAATTGTCCAATGACGACATTGATGTCTTGTTGGATAAATTGTATATCATCATTTGCGGTTACTGTGAACAGCACTGCGTTGTTTTCTAAATTGGCTGAATCTATTGTCATTCGAGCCTTCACAAATAGGAACTAACTATTGAATGTGTAAATAGTAGCACAGGGGTGAAGCATCGCAAAGTTACAGTACGGTTGAGTTGTGAAAATCCAACGTTTCGCTGTGTATATCAAGATGATAATAAGGTTTGCCAGTTATGGATGTGAACAGATTCATAAAAATCCTTCAATGTCTTAATTTCTGTTATTTGAAAGGTATGTAACCCGATGCTTTGGGCTGGTGAGATGTCATTTTTGATGCTGTCACCGACCATGATTGTGTATTGAGGGTCAATCTTGGTTATATTGATGATTTCTGTGTAGTAGGCTTCTGATGGTTTTGCAGAGTGCATATTGTCGCTGTGTGTGATGAGTACAAAGTTTTCTATATAATCTGAGAGATTTCCCCAAGCTAATCGTTGTAGGACGGCTTCTTTAGGGTAAAAGGGTTGAGTTGCTATGATGATACTTATGTTTTGTTTTAAAAGTGCCTTAATTAGACTCTTTGCTATGGGGTTGGGTTTGATCAGGGCTTGTAACTGCGGATAGGCATTTTGATAAAATCCGCTTAAGGTTTCTTGAATTTGTTCATTTAGGATATGTGTCTCTCGTGCGAGAACCTCAACCACCATCTGTGAATTTGTCATGTCACTATCACGATGATGGCTGAGTTGTTGAATGCCTTTGCGAAAATACTCAGATATATTGTTTATCTGTAGCGATTTCTGAAAGTGTTCATTTAATAATTTGATGAACGCAATCGCAAATTGATGATCTGGATTATAGATAAGTGTATTATCCAAATCCAAGAGAACTGCTTTAATCATCACTGTTATCTAATGCTTGTCGGAAAATATCGAGTCCGGGATGATTATCTGGGCAACCGACATATGGATCAACCTTTTCCCCATTTTTCATGCAAATGGCTTCTACCTCTACATGACGCATAAAGCCAAACATGCCCGACTTAATTGTTAAAATGAGGCGTGTATCACTGCTAGCATTGGCTAACACAATATCTGGAACGGGGCATTTCGAGCAATCTTTTGGATGCCATGTATCGGATTCTGGGTTATCTTTGGCTAGGCGACATTCTTCGATGTCCCGCGTATGGCGATTGAAATCGGCGTAATAGTGTGGACATTCCCGTCCTGCTGGTGTAATCATGATGAATCCTTAATCTCTATTTATCCAATCAACAGTTAGGCGTGGTAGATTTTCTAACGCACCATATTGTATCGTGCAATCGGGTAATGATTCAAGGAAGCTAGTTCCATATGATTTTGTAACGATGCGACTATCAAATATAGCAACTACGCCTCTATCACTTTGACTACGGATGAGGCGACCGAAACCTTGTCTAAATCGTAGAATCGTATCTGGTATAGCATATTGCTTGAATGGATTATTATATTGTTCTGAGCGTGATGCAAAAATGGGGTCAGATGGCACAGCAAATGGTAAACGAACAATTACAACGGCGCTTAGGTCATCTCCTGGTATGTCAATCCCTTGCCAAAAACTACGTGTTCCCATCAACACTGCTTTTTCAGTTGACTTAAAACTCTCTAAGAGAGATTCACGGCTTGTTCCAAAGCTCTGGTCATAGACACTGATATTTCCTAAAGTCAGGCGTGGTGTGATGCCTTTCGATGTTTCGCGTAAATGAGCATAACTTGTAAACAAGACCATCACACGCCCATCTAATGCGGCGGCTAGCTCAATGATTCCTCGTTCAACCATCTTTTGATAACCAGGGCGATTAGGTTCTGGAATATCATCTGGGATATAGAGCAGGGTTGAATCCTTATATTCAAAAGGCGAGCCAAGGGCGATGGTCTCATAATGGTCTGTATATAGACGCTCTTTGATGTGGTCAAAGTTGGTTTGTGTACGGAGTGTTGCACTGGTGAGAACGACTGCTTCCTTATTTTGATTGATGAATTGCTCCATCATAGGACCAACATGTAAGGGGGCGAGATGGATTTTTAGATACTCTGCTGAGTTACCAGGGGTGATAGAGTAAACTGTGTTTGCATCAGGATTATGTGTGAATTGATCGAGTTGCTCATGGATTTCAATTAAGAATTGACGATGAGCGTGGATGCCATTTGTATAATCATCAAAATTCGGGATTTCGTATTGTTCATAACGTGTAAGTGCTTCTGACAGGTGTTCAGTTGCTTCGATCACCACAATGAAAAACTCACTGAGTTGTCGCCAAGCCGACTGGACATTGACAAAAATACCTGACTCGCGCTGACTGGTTAATAGACGGAGTTGATACCCAATATTTTTATCTAAATTAGTGACGAAATCAAAGAGGGTGTTGAAGTAACTACGAATATTAGACCGCATGAGGTCGAGGGCTTCGCTGATATTTTGGATAAAGGCTTCTAATCTCATGAGCGCTTTATCAGGGATATTGTCACGTGATGCACTTAAAAACTCACCTAATAAACCGCTGCTCGGATTGCCTAATTCTAGTAAGCGATTCATAAGTATATATTGGTCGATTCTAATACTTAGACCGCTGGTTATAGCATCTTCTAGTTGATGGGCTTCGTCCACAATTAAATTATAATATTCAGGTAGGACATGGCTTTCTATTTGCGCATCGGCAATGAGAAGGGCATGATTGGCGATGACTATATGCGAGGCTTCGGCTTTTTTACGAGCTTTATAGAAAGGACATGCACCTTTCATGGTGGTGGCACAGCGATGTGTTGTACATCCTTCGTCTCGTGCGCTCAGGCGTGACCAAATTGTCCATTCGCCAGCCCTTAATGTGATTTCGCCTCTATCACCTGAGTCACTGCCTTGCATCCAAACTAAGACTTTTGCCATTGTACGGAGTTCATCAAGATTAGATGGTGTGCGTCGGCGCATGGTTTCGAGTCGTCGTGGGCAGAGATAATTGCCACGCCCCTTCATGACCGATGCTTTTAAGCCTCTATTGGTGAGTTGTTGAACCAAAGGTATGTCATTTTTAATCAACTGGTCTTGCAGGTTTATTGTATGTGTTGCAACAACGATACGGTTGGAATTATTGACTGCCCATAAAGCGGCTGGAATGAGATAGGCTAATGATTTCCCTGTCCCTGTCCCTGCCTCAATCATCATTTGCTCACCCTTATTTAACGCGTCCGTAACAGCATGTGCCATTCTAATTTGTTGTTCGCGTTCCTCATACTTTGGAATAACAGTCGATAGTTTGCCGTTGTTTCCTAAAATATTGTCAATTTCTTCATGCTCAATTGGATCATGTCGCGCATTAGAGATTGCGATGGGGTCAGGGTCTTGATGTAATGCTTTGAAGGGCATTTCTACAAGGCTCGGCGACGGGGTTGCTGTTGCTTGCTCTAGTGCTTTTTGGAATACGGGCTTGAGTTCCCAATCTAAACCTTGGCTGGCGTGAATGATTTCTTGGGTTAACTCTGGTGGTAAATTTAAGATGCGATTCCAGAGTTCCCAATAGAGAAATGCTGTTGCCTTTGCATCATCAAGGGCGCGATGGGCACTTTCAAGCTCAATTCCAAGTGATGTGGTCAAGCTGCTGAGATTGTAGCGAGCAGCGGAGGGCATTAGGATTGCTGACATTTCATAAGTATCGATGGGTAAATTATCATAGAGCAAACCATATTTACGCATGAAGGTTACATCAAATGATACATTATGGGCGATAACAGGGGCATCACCAAAGAAGGCTTCTAAATCAGGTAAAATATCACTGATAGAGGGGGCATCTTGTACATCTTCTAGATGTATGCCTGTTAAATGTGTAATGTCACTCGGAATTGGAATGGTGGGTTTTACGAAAGATTCGTATGTGTCGATAATTTTACCGTTTTTAAACTTTACAAGACCAATTTCGATGATTTCGTTTGTTTCAATATCAAGACCTGTAGCCTCAATATCAAAGGCGATAAGTTCGCCAAGCATAGGATGCTCCAATCTAGGTGATGCTATGGATGAGTGCTAAGAGTATAGCATAGGCATTTTAACTAAAAGACGGAAGATTCGCTATCTCCCGTCTAATAGAATATTAGTTTGTTGGATGTTAACTATCTATTTAATCTGAGTCTTCGGTTTCGTCTGATTCATCTACTTCTTCAGCGTCTGCATCAGGTTCTTCGGTACTTTCTGCAACAGGGTTAGCTGTAACATTGGTTTCTGCTAGGCTGAACTCTGTTTCGAGACTACTACGGATAGCAGGTAAGTCGCCAAAATCGATACCGATGAAGCCTTCACGATCGATAGTTGTCCAGCCTTGGTCAGAGAATAATCTCCAGATTAAGGATTGGACGTTAATGTCAGCCAATGATGCTTCACTGACTAACAAGTTTGCTGTTCGTGAAAGAGGGTAAGTTCCATCTGTAATTGTGCCTTCGGTTGGCAAAATACAACCCTCACCATTATCGACACTCAGCAATTGGATATTGTCTTGGTTATTCGCTTGAACACGGCGATAGTCTGTCCAACTCATATAGGTTAATGCACCTTCGACATTACCGACTGCTGCGGCACGGTAAAGTGCATCGTTACTGAGTTCTGTATCACGACGAATTGGTTCAATAGCACCTTCACCTGTACTCAAGAGAATGTCTGAATATTGGTTGAGTGTTGATAAACCAAATAAAGTCATATCTTGGTCTGGGAATTCGCTATCTAGGTCCGCCCAGTTCATCACTGTTTCTGCTGAACTTGCGCCCCAGATGGTATTAATTTGATCGCTTGTAAGGCAGCTAACATCTGAGCTTGCATTATTGCCGACAAGAACAACCGCTTGCGTACCGATGCTAACAGGGATTGTATTGATATTATTGGCTTCACAACCTGCTAAATCTACATCTGCACTATCAGATTGTAAAACAGCAATATCTGTCTCTCCATTACAGAGGCGACGGATACCAGTGGCTTGTCCTTCTGCTGTAACGTTAACCACTAACTGCTGGTTGTTACCCGCGAGTTGACCAGCGGTTGTATTCAAGAGGTTATAAGCATTTGCTGAACCATTGATGTTGATTTGACCAATGAGATTGTCTGGAACGACAAAGCTAGAATCTGTACCACTGAATAAACGACCGTCTACCACATTTGCAAGAATATCTGCATTGAGTGCATAGGTCTCTTCTGTTGGTGCAACAAATCCTGCGTCAACAATTGCTTCTGATGAATCAGCAGAAGTTGCAAAGCTAACCAAAGCATCTAAGGCTTCGTTAGCATCAAGACTCGCGCGGTTGACATAAACAAATAAAGGTTGTGCGACTGTATATAAACGGTTTTCAACATTTGCTGCTGAAGGGCTTGCACAACCTGTTGTTGTATTATAATTGACATCAAGTACAACAATGGATTCTGTTACTGTTAAGTCAGTTGAGTAGGGAAGGACAGCAATTGCACCTTCTGTATCACCAAGCTGGCTAATGGCATCATCAACATCTGTATAGGTTTCACCATCACGCCGTAAGCCATCACCATCTACAAGGTTGTCAAGAATGACATATTCGACAGTGTTATCCTGCGGTAAAATAAAGGTGATTGGGAGGTCTTCAATTGTCTCATCATAGATTGACCAGTTAGTGACTTGACCCGCTGCACTCGGTGTGAAGAGTGTATTGAAGTCTGCTGGCGTTAAACATTGGAGCGATACACTCGGGTGTGCGCCAAATGCAAGAATACTATGAGCAACTAAAAGTTCGCCATATGCGATTTCATTAGAGATGCAGTTTGCATCTTCATCAGCAGAGATAGCGCGAGTTGCAGTGACGACATCGGCAGTGCCTGCACAGAATTGTTCAAATCCTGCTGATGTACCCGTTGTTTCAATATTGATTGAGTCAGTTTCATTGGCTTCTGCAAGTGATTCAACGACTGAATTAACGATACCAGAACCTACAACGTTGATGGCTTCGGTATCCTGTGCGAAAAGAGCAGTTGGACTTGTAAGAAGCGCAAGAAGGAAAAGTAAACTGACACATTTAGTAATTTGCGTCATAAAAGTAAAACTCCTTGCCATAAATGTGAACATATTCCGAAGGATTGTACAGTTGTGACGGCAATTGTAAAGTCATAGTTTGTAGACAAGACAAAGATAGGGCTGAATTATGCAAAGTGTATACGATATGATAGGTAGTGAAGAGCCGTTTCGCGAGCTTGTAAATGCGTTTTATGATAAAGTGGAAAAAGACCCTGTTTTGCGCCCCATGTTTCCAGATAACTTGGAAGAAGGGAAGCATTGGCAGTTTTTATTTTTATTACAATTTTTTGGCGGACCGAACCGCTATATGCAAGAGCGTGGTCATCCACGTTTACGGATGCGCCACTTTCCGTTTGCGATTGATAAACAGGCGCGTGACCATTGGCTTGACCATATGTTGAGTTCGATTGATGATGTGAAGATTGATGAACCTGCACGCACGATTATGCGGGATTATTTTATCAAGTCCTCGACATTTTTGATTAATCAACATCCGAGTGAGGATTTATCAGAAGGGTAATAGGGATGAGTGAACGATTTAACAAATTAACACAAAGCCTTGTTGGATTTCCACGTCTGGTTAGAATCTTGATTGTCGCTTTTTTTGCATTCATGATTGTGACGGCGTTATTCCCTTTAGTCGATAGTATTTACCTCGATTACTTTTTTTCACCCGATACGACCATCCTGCCTGCATTATTTACGGTTACAATGGGAAGTGTCGTTTATATCTGGGGATGGTATATATACATTGGTACTGTAGGCACGACTCCGCCTGCAAAAAGAATTATTTTGTGGTATTTTGTCCTTGGACTTATTGCAACAATCCTTGTTATTGGACTTGTTGCTTATGGTATTTTTGATTTGAATATAGCTGTTGAAACTGCTTAGGAAAGTGTGACATGATGAGACAAAATCAAAAGATATTTGCATTGTTACTGATATTGGCTTTACTGGTAAGTGCGTGTGGGCAAGAGGAAGCCTTACCAACAGCAGTTGCCTTCCCGACAGAAGTTCCACCAACTGCTACTGAGGAAATTATCGAAACAGCAACACCAACAAGTGTTGCTAATCCGACTTTACCGCCTACATGGACATTTACACCCGATGTAACAGAAACACCTATGCCGACAGATACAGAAGTCCCTTTTACTGTGACGCCTTTGCCAGCACCCGACACGGTATCCGCAGCTTGTGATTCATTTGCGGCTGACCCCGAACTCAGTACTCGTGAGTTTATTATTGGAGAAGCGCCTGTTGCTGCATGGACATCAATTGAAGGCGCAGCACTCTATCGTGTATTTTTGACTTCATTCTCTCAAGAAGTTATCTTTGATAACCTCTATATTGAGGAGACAAGTTACACATTTGACCCGACTATTTTTGAATTAGGTGAAAATTATGTATGGGCAGTTTGGCCATTGGATTCTATTGGTGTTCAGATGTGTTTTGAGCGAGGCTTAGAACTCATTCCAAAGCGTCCGCCAGTCAATGGCTAAACTTTTAGAAGATGTCATAAAGCCTCACTCGTTGGGGCTTTTTACTTTGACTTGAGCGAGTATTCTTCAAATGCTTCGGCTGTCCACGGTAGGGCATCTTTGAAAAAATGTTCATAAATCGCATCTGCATACACACGAATTTCGTATTGTGCATCGTCTGCCATCCGAAGCCGTAGAAAACGCATGAGGTTATGAGCATCTATTTTCGTGACCCATGTGTAATAGACGCTAAAACCGGGTAAGAAGAGGCGTGCCATTTCTTTGGAGACACCTGTTTCTAATGCTTCTGAATAGAGTCTAAATCCTTGTTCGTAATGCTGAATCAGCTTCTCGGTTAACTCAACATTACTATCTGTATCGACTTCGCCTTCGCTGGCTTGTTTGTTGTCTTTGGATTGTCTACGCCAAACATCAGGTACATAAAAGTCATTTTCTTCAAACGGAGTATAACGCCCTGATTGAGCATTCATATTCCATGTCCGATGGCGAACCCATTGCCACCATGTGACGAGTGGAGCGCGAACACGAAACTTAAACTCTACCATCTCAAATGGCGATGTATGATGATTTCTCAGAAGATAAAATAAAAGTTTTTTATCGCGTTCTAAACCTTTACTTTCACCCAGAAAGCTAACACGAGCCGCGTTAACAATTGCTAAGTCTCCTGATATATCTGTGTCTGGATGAGGCATCATATCGACTAGCTCAATCCAGCCTTTATCTAATACCTCAATGCGTTTGCCTATTGGGTTTTCGGGCATAAAGTACCTCTTTGGACATGTTTAAATAAATGATAGGTCATTCTATTTAGAATTTTGATTTATAAAATCGAATATACTTGCGGAATAATGGGCAAATATCAATATTTTCTCTGCTTAATATTAACTACCTAGATATTGTAAGGCAATCAAGACACGTTGCTCAACATTATCAGGTGCATCAACAGGTATAGATTGTACGGCTGATTGTGCCTCAATGATACTATAGCCAAGCGAGGTTAAAGCATCCATAACATCCGCATTTACGTTGTCGAAATCTCCTGCTGGCATGGCATCTAAACCCACGGAAATTTTGTCTTTTAGCTCAAATAAGATTTTCTGGGCGGTCTTTTTACCAATACCGGGGACACGAGTCAAGATTTCTGGGCGTTCACTCACAACAGCGTTACGAATATTATCGACACTGAGGGAGCTTAGCATGGTGATAGCCAGTTTTGGACCGACACCGCTAATTTTGATAAATGTATCAAATAAGCTACGTTCAGATTCTGTTGTAAAGCCATAGAGCGCCAATGAATCTTCACGGACAATAAGACGTGTATATAAAAAGGCTTTTTCACCGGTGACTTTTTCTATGGTTGTTCTGGGAGCGAAAACCTCAATCCCAACACCACCAACCACAATAATGAGATGATCTGTATCTTTGTGGGCAACGCGTCCCTCTAAAGTAGCAATCATGAAAATTAACTTTCTTATATTAGGTCATAACCGCCGAGGCGATGACTGTGTAAGTCTGTAATAGCAACAGCAAGGGCATCAGCCGCATCGTCGGGGCGCGGGATTTTTTCTAGTCCTAATAAAAGCCGAACCATCTCTTGCATCTGTGGTTTACCAGCTCCACCATACCCTGCAACGGATTGCTTAATCATATTAGGCTTATATTCAGCTATAGTTAGCCCTGCATTTTGTAATGCAAGCAAAATTACACCCCGTGCTTGTGCTACGGTGATGGCTGTTGTGACATTACGTGAAAAGAAGAGTTCTTCAACCCCAGCACGGTCAGGCTGATATTTTTCAATCAATACCTCTAAGGACTGATAGATTGTCTGTAGACGCTCTGGCATAGGTGTTTTGGCTGGAGTCCGAATCACACCATAATGAATCGCTTCAAGTGAGCCATCATTGTGTTCTTTTACCAGCCCATATCCTACAATTGCTGTACCGGGGTCAATACCTAATGACAGCATCCTATGACTCGAAAGCTGCTACGATTTCATCCGTGATGTTGAGATTGGATGATACGGATTGCACATCATCGGATTCCTCTAGTTGTTCCATCAGGCGCATATTTTGAAGGGCTTTTTTAGTTGGGACTTCCATTTCATTTTGTGGAAACCAACGTAATTCGCTATCTTCAAATTCGTATCCAGCTTCTGTTAAGGCTTGGTCAACTGCACCATAGTCATCGCGTGGTGTATAAATTGTAATAACACCATCTTCATCAACTACATCTTCTGCACCTGCTTCGGCAGCTTGCATAAAGAGTTCATCAAAATCAGCTTCACCCTTAAGCGTGAGATAGCCTTTTTGGTCGAATTGCCACATGACTGCGCCGTTGGTTGCGAGGCTACCATCATTTTTGCTAAACGCGTGTTTTACTTCTGCCAGCGCTCGGTTTTTATTATCTGTCATGACCTCGACAATATAAGCGACACCATCAGGACCGTAGCCTTCGTAGGTGATTTCGTGAACTTCGCCACCTTCAATTTCGCCTGTCCCTTTTTTGATAGCCCGTTCAATATTATCTTTAGGCATATTTGCGGAACGTGCTTTCCCAATCGCCAATTTTAACTTTGGATTTGAGCTTTCATCACCGCCACCTTCGCGTGCAGCCACCATAATATCACGTCCGAGACGTGTAAATATTTTAGCACGTTTTGCATCTTCAGCACCTTTTTTATGTTTGATTGTTGACCATTTACTGTGACCTGACATCGTTCAAATACTCCAATTTGCTTATTTTGTGTGAATCTTATGTATTATACCTTAAAATTACGGCGACAAAATAGCCCTCGAATGCTATAATCTGAGTTCAGATAGCTTGACGATTGTATAAGATTGAGGGAATTCTTTGGTGGAAGTTGTGCAAGAATCAATTGAACAAAATTTAGATACACCATCGGATGATGATGCGGTATATGGTTATCAACCCACAGTTTCGCCAGAGCGAATGGCATGGGGTGTGTTGTTGATTGCCTTTGCATTATTTTGTACCTTGACCATCTCCACTGTCTTAGGTGTATATTTTTTCTTGTTTGAATCTACGATTTCTATTCCAACAACATTACGTGTTTCACAAGGTACAGTTGGGATTACAGGGTCTGACTTAATTGAGGCTGTTGAACGTGAACAAGAAGAATTAACAAGCTCTCTAACGAGTATTAGTACCGATTCTCAGTCACAAGCTACGATACAATTTTGGGAACAACCGTCTGAAGATGTTGAAACAATTCCACTGATTTCATCCATCACATTGCAACGAAATACCTTTGTGACATTTAACCGTGCGTCATCTCCTCGTTTTGAATGGAGTACCAACCCTTATGATATTGAATTATCAAAGTTAACGGGGCAACTGGATGTTTTGGTTGTTGGTGCAAAAGAAAACGCATTTGTGATGAGAATTACGACAGAGCAAGGTGTTATCATCAATCTAAATCGTAATGGTCGTTATAATATTATTGCAACTGATGATGAGGTTCGTATAGTCAACTTTGCCGGCGAAGCGGTTGTATTTTTCTCTGATGATTTTACGAATAATCGTTTGGTCTCAACAGGTCAAGAAGTTGTTGTGCGTTTAGGGAATCGTTCCATTGAACAGAAATCAAAAATCGAAAATGTTTTAACCAATTCCTCGTTTAGCTTGCAACCTGTTACATTAGGTGTTGATAATGAACCCATTATGCCACCGGGGTGGGGATGTCGCTTTAAACAAAATGATTTACCACGCGGAACATTCACAATTGAAGAATTTGATGGGCGATATGGTGTTCGGGTTAAACGCCTAGATAATGCAACCTCTAATGGTGAAGTCGGATGTGTGCAACCCTTTGGTACCGAAGGGCTTGATGTGACAGGATATGAGTCGATTCGGATTGTGTCAACATTTTATCTTAATTATCAATCCTTGAGTAAATGTGGTATCGCAGGTAGTGAATGTCCATTGATGATACTTTTGACTTACGATGATGATTTGGGGATTACACGACGTTGGTTTAGGGGATTTTATTATGATGAATTATTGTCAAATGAATATCCGACACGCTGTGCGAGTTGTTTACAAGATCATCAAAGTATCAATGAAAAAGTCTGGTATACCTTTGAATCTGATAATTTATTTAACCTCATTGATGAAGAACGGCATCCTAAGCGTATTCGATCAATTGAGTTTTATGCATCTGGACATCAATTTGATACAATTATCAGCGAGATGATGATTTTGGTTACGCCAATCGAATCTGCAGGCGAAACTGCATCTGAATAACTTAGGTCATTTCAAAACCTAAGCTCATCTCACGTAAAGATGACCAGTCATGCCCTGCAATAATCACATGGTCGAGCAGCTGTATATCCATAAGCTGACCTGCAGACACAATGGCACGGGTTAAATTAATATCTTCTGGTGATGGGTTTTTATCTCCAGAGGGATGATTATGAATCAGTACAATTGATGGGCTATTGCGTATAATAGCTTCGCGCATGACTTCTGCTACACGGATAACGGCTGTATTTACTGTACCAATATATAAGGTTTTTGTCGTAATAAGCCGATTAGAGGAATCTAGTAGCATCACACGGACATGTTCTTGTGTTAAAACACCCATATCACGCATAAGTTGGACAACATCCTTTGCCGAATAAATCTTTGGGCGAACTTCAAGGGCAGACGTTGTTAGTCGAAAACCGAGTTCAAGTGCTGCCACAATTTTTGCTGCTTTTGCATGTCCGATGCCATGAATTTGTTCGATTTCATCAGGTGATGTTCGTGCTAAGGCATAGAGACCACCGCTTGTTTTGAGTAAACGTTGAGCAAGTACAAGGGCATTTTCTGTTTTTGTTCCACTACCAATGATAATGGCAAGGAGTTCCACTTCTGATAAAGCAGTAGCTCCCTGAGAGAAAAGCCTTTCTCGTGGTCGCTCTTGCGAGGGTAGGTCATGAATTGTCGTTGTTTGTTTATTGTGCATTGGCTTGTTCGAGTTTATTTAGTTTATCAGCTTATTATAGGGATGATACACGAATTGCACAGCGTTTAACCTACTGCTATACTTGCATAAGATATTGCAAATTGGAGTTTGATACCTATGGGTTTGGTTATTGATAATAATGTTTTACTTGTTGCTGCAATCTATTTGGGGGTTATTGTTGCTGCCTTTTGGCTAGCGATCGTGATTTGGTCGTATCGCGATATGCGTGCGCGGTCTCGTGATATGTTGGCACAGTTATTTGTTGGTATCACGGTGGCAGTATTGAATGTCCCTGGGTTATTTATCTATATTTTGTTACGCCCACGCGAAACACTATCAGAAGCCTATGAACGCTCATTAGAAGAAGAAGCCTTATTGCAAGAAATTGAAGAAAAACCAAGTTGCCCTGGGTGCGGTCAACGTGTGCAACATGATTGGCAAGCCTGCCCATATTGTCACACACGCTTGAAAAAAGCCTGTGTCAATTGTGATTACTTGCTTGAGCTATCATGGAATATTTGCCCTAGCTGTACAACGAGTCAAGTCAACTATACATCACAGGGTAAAATCGCGAATGATTCTCGTCATGTTAGCCCTGCTGCACCACCCGCCATTGATGAGAAATGGCTCGCATCACCTAATCCTGATAATCAAAATTTAGATGATGCGATACAGTTTATTGATGGTGACGAGTATCGTTAGGCTTAATTTAAATTTCGCCTTCTTCTCCAACCGTATGAATCTTAATCAAGTTGGTTTGCCCAGCGATGCCAAAAGGTACGCCTGCGATAATAACCAACTTGTCTCCCCGATGCACTAAGCCTCTATCGTGTGCAGCGCGAACAATGATGCTAATCATCTCATCAATTGTGCCGAACTCTTGAACAAGTAAGGGAATGACACCCCAAACAAGAGCCATACGGCGTTGTGTTGTTTCGCTTGGTGTCATACATAATATAGGGGTTGCTGGACGTTCTTTTGCAACACGGCGTGTTGTATAACCTGACAAGCTGGTGGTGACAATTGCTGTTGGCTGAATGGCTTGAGAAATATCGAATGTCGCTTTACTAATGGCATCTGATATATATTCTGTTTTTTGATCAAGTGAGCTGTCTTCTGATGGAGCGAGAGGCAATTGAATATCGGATGGTGTTTCTTGTAGATGTTTTTCCGCGATGGTTGCAATGTTTGCCATCACTTCCACTGCGCGAACGGGATAAGCTCCACTTGCGCTTTCTGCACTTAACATAATTGCATCTGTTCCATCAATGATAGCGTTATAAACATCACTCGCTTCTGCACGTGTTGGACGAGGATTGGATGTCATGGATTCCAACATTTGTGTGGCTGTAATTACAGGTTTTCCTGCGGCATTACAAAGCGCAATAATCCGTTTTTGATGAAAGGGAACTTCTTCTGCTGGTGTTTCTACACCAAGGTCACCACGTGCCACCATGATGCCTTCGCAGACGCTAATGATGTCTTCAATATTTTCGAGAGCTTCTTTCATCTCGATTTTGGCAATAACTGCTGTATCTGTGCCGAGGTGCTTCATCAACCACCGCAACTCCCGAATATCATCAGCCGAGCGCACAAAAGACATCGCAATATAGTCGCACTCTTTTGATAATGCGAATTCGATGTCTTCTCTATCTTTATCCGTGATAGCAGAGAGGGTCAATTTCGCATTCGGGGCTGAAACACCTTTACGAGATTTCAGTGGACCACCAATGACAACTTTACAAGTGACAGTGCGAGCAGTTGTATCGGTTACTTCAAACTGCAAATTACCATCATCCAACAATAAGTTTGTACCAACAGTAATGTCTTTAACAAACTCAGGATGAGGTAAAGAGACTAAGTCTTTTTTACCGACGACATCGTCTAATGTGAGTGTGATTTTGTCTCCCGGTGAAACCATAATCGGCTCTTTTTCAAGTTTACCGATACGGATTTTGGGTCCTTGAATATCACATAAGATGGCGATGACAGCATCTTCTTCTGCAGCAATCTTACGGACTGTATCGATGGTTTCTCCATGAGTTTTGTGGTCACCATGCGAGAAGTTAATCCGCGCCACATTCATCCCCGCCTGAATCATCGCCCGCAATGTTTCTGGGTCGCGTGATGCTGGGCCGATGGTTGCAACAACTTTTGTATGTTTACGATTTAGATCAAGTGGCACGGTAGTCCCCTTTCAAGAATTACTGAATTAAACATCCATATTTAAGTTTGTAAATGCACTTGCTCCTGCATAGCGTGCAGCGCTGCCGAGATTTTCTTCGATGCGGAGGAGTTGGTTATATTTGGCAATACGGTCTGTACGGGCAGGTGCGCCTGTTTTGATTTGCCCACTATTCATTGCGACAGCAATATCTGCAATTGTATTATCTTCAGTTTCACCACTACGATGGCTGGTGACGACTGTCATATTATGACGTTGTGCCATTTGACCTGCGGCGAAAGCTTCTGTTAATGATCCGATTTGGTTGACTTTGAATAGCAGTGAATTGGCTGCCTTTTCTTTGATAGCACGTCTTACCTTGTCTACATTGGTTACGAGCAAATCATCACCAACAACCTGTACGCGGTCACCAATTTTTGCAACAAGACGTGACCAGTTTTCCCAGTCATTTTCATCGAGACCATCTTCAAGTGAAATAATGGGGTAGCGGTCACACCAATCTGCCCAGAATTCAACCATTTCTTCGCCAGTTAATTTACGACCTTCAATGTCCAAGTGATATAAACCATCAGAGTAAATTTCGGATGTTGCTGGGTCGAGCGCGATGAAGATTTGCTCACCAGCGATATATCCTGCTTTTTCAATTGCTTCCATTATGACATCAAGGGCTGCTTGGTTGCTGCCGAGGCTCGGTGCAAAACCACCTTCATCACCAACCGTGGTTGGGTAGCCTTTATCATGGAGGACTTTTTTCAGGGTATGGTAAATTTCTGTACCCCAACGTAAGCCTTCTGCAAAGGTTGGTGCGCCAACTGGCATGACCATGAATTCTTGGAAGTCTGTACTACCGATGGCGTGTTTACCACCATTCATAATGTTCATCATTGGGGTTGGTAAAACATGGGCGTGAACACCTCCCAGATAAGCATAGAGTGGCATCCGTAAGCTGTTTGCTGCTACATGTGCCACTGCCATTGATACGCCGAGGACTGCATTCGCGCCAAGTACACTTTTGGTTGGTGTGCCGTCGATTTCAAGCATATGTTCATCGAGACCTTTTTGGTCATAAGGTTCTAAACCAACCAATTCAGGTGCGATGGTATTGTTAACTGAGGCAACAGCCTTCTGAACACCTTTTCCCAGATAGCGACTTTTATCGCCATCACGCAATTCTAATGCTTCATGTTCACCTGTTGATGCACCACTCGGAACGATTGCGCGCCCAAGTGTGCCGTCGGAAAGTGTGATTTCTACTTCTACGGTTGGGTTACCGCGCGAATCAAGGACTTCTCGTCCGTGTACCTTTGTAATTTTAGGCATATTTTTATGTCTCCTTATTGTGATAAGCAAATAATAAAGCCAATTATATTCGATAAATAGCATATCTAGGATGATTAATGACCATATGATAGTACATGATTTGCTCTAAACCTACCATTAATCGTTTAATTATACGAGTAGTCTATGAGAAGGCTACTATGTTGGTTTAAAATAGAGCATATCCTATAAGAATATGTTAAGAGAGCATTATTCATGACAGATAAACGTGTAGTTTACCTTGACCATTCTGCATCTACACCTGTTGATCCTCGTGTATTGGATGCCATGATGCCGTATTTTAGTGATATATATGGTAATCCATCCTCATCACATCGTTTTGGTCGACAAGCCGAACAAACCATTGAAGACGCAAGAGCAAGTGTCGCGCGTATTTTGAATTGTAAACCGAATGAAATCATCTTTACGAGTGGTGGGTCGGAGAGTGATAATCTTGCGGTACGGGGTACTGGATGGATGGCGCGACAACATGGTAAACCTTCACGCCTGATTACAACACCGATTGAACATAGTGCTGTGATTAGGACTGTCGAGCAAATGGGTAGCTCAATGGGCTTTGAAACTTATATTGTTTCTGTGGATAAACTTGGGTTTGTTGATGTTGAGGATTTTCGACACGCATGTGAGCAAGGTGGTGCTGTGGTAAGTGTCATTTATGCGAATAACGAGCTTGGAACCATTCAAAACCTTGCTGAGTTATCACAAATTGCTCATGAACATGATATATTATTTCATACAGATGCTGTTCAAGCGGGTGGACAATTATCTCTTGATGTCCAAGAACTTGGTGTTGATTTGCTGAGTTTGTCTGCTCATAAGTTTTATGGTCCAAAAGGTGTCGGTATTTTATATATCAAAGAGGGTGTTGAGTTGTTGTCATCACAGAGTGGCGGTAGCCATGAGCGTGGACGACGAGCTGGAACACATAATACGCCATTTATTGTTGGCTTGGCGAAAGCCCTCGAACTGGCATATGAAGAAAATGAAGCGCGTATACAACATTTTACTGCTATGCGTGATATGTTGATTAATGGGGTACTTGAACGCTTATCTGATATTGAACTAAGCGGGGATCGTGATAATCGTTTGCCATCTCATGCTAGCTTTGTGATTGATGGAATTGATGCCAATGCGCTATTGATGCACCTCGATATGAAGGGAATTGCCGCAAGTAGTGGGTCGGCATGTAAGACTGGCAATCCTGAGCCGTCTGAAATATTGTTGGCTGTTGGATATACACCTGAACAAGCTAAATGTGGTTTGCGTCTGTCAGTGGGTATTCACACATCAGAAGACGATATTCGCTATACAATTGATGTGTTAGTAAGTGCAGTCGAAAAATTGAGAAAATTGAGTCGAGAGTTAACATCGTGAGTAACGCAGATATAAGAGTTGTAGTTGCAATGAGTGGTGGAGTTGATAGCTCTGTTGCGGCGGCATTACTGGTTGAACAGGGATATGATGTTGTCGGGATGATGATGCGCCTTTGGTCTGATGAAGCGATGGGTGGGGCGGCACATAACCGTTGTTGCACACCTGAACAGATGGAAGATGCCCGTCGGATTGCAGATAAAATCGGTATCCCATTTTATGTATTAGATACAAAAGATGTGTTCCGCAGTACCGTCGTCCAATATTTTATAGACCAACATCGTGATGGCTTTACGCCGAACCCATGTATGGAGTGTAATCGCCATATTCGTTTTGACTGGTTATTGAAAAATGCGATTGCGCTGGATGCAGATTATCTGGCAACAGGGCATTATGCACGGATTGACCAAGATGAAAGTGGTTTATTCCGTTTGCGGACAGGGGTGGATGTCAATAAAGACCAAAGTTATGTTCTGAGCGTGATGGGGCAGGAGCAACTAAGCCGTACAAAGTTCCCTATTGGTGAATATCCCAAAAGTGAAGTTCGTGCAATGGCAGCAAAATATGGCTTGAATGTTGAAAGCAAAAAAGATAGTCAGGATTTATGTTTCTTGGGCAACGGTGACTATCGGACATTCTTGACACTTCATGCTCCTGATGTCATGACACCGGGTCCGATTGTTCGTAAAAATGGTGAGGTGCTTGGTGAACATCAAGGATTATCGAATTATACAATTGGTCAGCGCAAGGGCTTGGGTGTGTCATATTCTGAACCGCTCTTTGTTCTAGCGATGAATCCCTATAAAAATGCCTTAGTTGTTGGAACGCGTGATGAGCTAGGACGGGATACCTTTACTGTTAATCGTATTAACTGGGTAAATGGTCAAGCCCCAACCGAATCATTTAGGGCGGATGTCAAAATTCGATATAAAGCATCTCCACAACCTGCTGTGATCGAACCACTTGATGATGGACGAATCCGTATCATATTTGATGAGCCACAACGCGATATTACCCCAGGGCAAGGGGCTGTCATTTATGATGTTGATAGTTGTTTGGGTGGTGGGAATATTGAGAAATTTGAAGAAACTATATTAGAAACAGCGTAAAACATGGGGGAAGATGCTTTTCCCCTTACTGCTCTAGTAAATCCTCTAAATCACCTAAAATAATTAAATTGTCGGGTAGTGGGACTTCGTTTTGAGTAGCGGATAAGCGCACAAAATCAGGTTGTGTGTACATACCTGCAATCAATTGAATATTATCTATATTATAAACTTCAAGCTCGTGTTCTGTCATCACAATTTCATCAGCATCCCAAATGAATGTCGGGTACTGTCCATTCCACGGACGACTGTCACTTTGCGAAATGATAGTTTTGTCGCTATCAATCGCATGAACAAACACTGTTGCATCAATTTGTGGACGACTTACGAGGGATTTCCAGAATAACTTTACGATAACTTTATTGGAATTATTGGACTCTATTATTGCATGTGTGAGTTGGAATTGGTCATTTAGGTTTACCGACACCTCAATGGCATTATCTGGGATTTGTGGTTGCGATATTTGGGGAACTTTTATCCAACCAATTGTTGCAGTGTTGTTAGTTGTTTCTCCAATAAAACTTTCTGCTGGCATCCGCCCGCCATTCACATACCATGCACCAGCAACAAGACGATATGCCCCCGATGTTAGATGATCAGGTATATCGAGCTTGAATCTATCGGGTACAAGTTGGTTCGCTTGCCATGCAATACTTGGATAAAGCCAACGTAAGATGAATTTATCTTGACCTGTAATACGTTCCCAGTCTTGGGTCAATAGCTGAATGAATGCCCCGTATTCATGACTAACAGGTCGATTAACTGCCCAATCAATCGTGTAAATCGTGTCTCCCACTTCTGATATTGTATCTTGCCCATACCACTGCCGAATTTCTAATTCATCATTGAATATGGCTATCGGCTCTGATGAGACTTTCGGAGATTCATATTCAAGTGCAAGATTATCGGGTGCTGAAAAAACTTTTCCTATAACAGGGGTACTGCTACTGTCAAATTCAATAGATTTTGCTGAATCAATACGAGCAATTAGTGTTTGCTGTGATTCATCAGTCAATGGTGATAGTAGAGTGATGATACCATTATCTAATAGTGCGAAATGATGTTCTTTATCTAAAAAATCACTATTTTCTAGTGACCACGGTATAAGTACCTGTGTATTATCAGGGGGTTGGAATGTGGTTGATGCTGTTTCAACTATCGGATAATGCGACATAAGCATAGCACGTTGGGCATCCTTGGTGAGTTCTTCAACAGGTATCAATAATGGGGTGTCTTGTGCTTTTATCCAATTGGTAAGGGCTTTTCTGTCTGACCGAAAAAACCATTCGTTATGGGTTAACTCGCGGTCATACACAACCCATCTACGCCATTCGGTATTCGCATCTTCCCAAAAGTTGATATAAGTCTGGTTGGATAAGATAACTTGGTAAATTCCGATACTGAGAATAATAAGAAAGCCCATGCGATAGGTGATGTGTTTATGGGGTAATTGCTCAGCGAGTTGAAAAATTAATAAAACACTCGCACCGATAACCAAGGGCAGAACTGCAAACTCACTATAAATTCTGAGACCGTGAGTGATTTCATCTGTCAGCAAGACAGGAATTAGATTGAGAAACAATAATCCAATAATGAGAATAGACGAGGGGTGGCGTAATCGAATGACTAAAGACGCTAAACCGATAAAGAAAAAGGGAATCATCATCTGAGCCAATAATGGGGCATTGGCAACATTGTATTGTGGATTTTCATCACCTTCTGTGAAGAATTGCCCGATCATCAACTCGATTTTTCTATCTAATCCAATTCCACCTGATTCAGCTACGTCTGTTGCTCGCGCCAAAACAGCTGAGGGTTGGGTCAGTAATATGTAAATTATCGGCGATGTGAGTATTGCTAATACAATACCACTCAATACCAATCGAGGTATCCATATCTGCCACGCTTTGAATCGAAAAATTAAAAGAACGAGTCCCAGTGGGATGAAGATAAAGGGTACGATAAAACCTGATGTGTAAGTGTATATACCACAGGCAAGGAAAATACCTATCCAAACAAAATCGCGCCAACGATAACTTCTTAAACCCCTAGCTGTAAAACCAATGACTAGTAGAATGAAAAATGGCTGTGGGACAGCACGATAGAGTGAACGGGTAACTGTGATATGACCAAGCGCGATGGCTAAGGCGATTGTCGCAAACAGGCTGGCTAATCTTCGTATTTGTGGTGATGTGTCGGCGAAGCACTGGGTCGCTGCCCAATAGGTTGAAGCGAGTGTCAGAATACCCCAAAATGCAGAAGTGAGTCTAAATGCCCAGATACTACTGCCGTACAAAATTGAACCCATTGTCGCGACTAAGCGATTTATAGGTTCGGATCTACCTTCGTCTTCATATAATGCGGTTCTGCCTGTTTGTGCGATATATCCAGCATCAATAAGATTTTTGGCTTCATCATTGCTGATGCCGGTGGGATATTGTTCTAGTTCAGTAGTACGTAACCAAAATCCCAGCAATAAGACGATAACAAGGCTGGCTAGGGTAATATATTTGTTGACGGTGTTGCCTGACATAGATTAATAGCCAAGCAACAGGAATCGGACTTGTTCATTAAACAGTAGAACCATAATCGTAGCGATGACGATATAAGGACCATAAGGGATTGCTGTAAATAAATTATAGCGACCTGCTACTAAAACACGAACACCAAGATAAATAATTGCGCCAAGCGACCCGAGAAAAACAGAAATAAACATCACAAAAATCACACCTTGGAAGCCTAATATCAATCCGCTGAGTGTAATCATCATAACATCACCAAAGCCGAATGCCACGGTATCTATTTTCTGTCCACGTGCCCGCCCCATGATATAGGTGAAGAGATAACCACCTTGATAGAAAATATAGAAAATAACGAACCCAAGCGCACCACCAACTAACGAAGCCTGTAGAGTTGGACCTGGGTTAGGTAATAATAGGGCATCAAGAATTGCAAGAAGGGCAGCAGGGATCATATAGACAAACATAATGAGCTTATGTTCAAGGTCAACCACATTAATCAGCATGAATAGGGCTATGTAGATTAACCAAATGACCATCTGTAGCATATTACCTTGGGCTTCACCACTCAGATTGATATAAGTCGCTACCATCAAGATTGCGGTAACGATCTCTGTGATGGGGTAACGCCAACTGAGTTTGGGTTCACCCTCATAGTAACGGGCATGTTTGGCTTTTTGTTCATCCGACAAATTATTATCTGAAGGGGTGCGTAAGCCAAATAAAAAGGCAGTTATCCCTAACCACGCTAATAATGGACGTGGTGTGCCATCTGGATATGTGGGTAATCCGGGGTTTCGCCGATAAGGAAAGTCATCTGCAAGAGTATTAACAATCCCACCTGCAATTATTCCGATTATAACAATGAAGATAATTTCTAAGCCCATAGCTCGCTGACCTTGTTTTATGGTATAGGTGTAATTTGTGGTGCTGGTGGTAATAGAGTGAATGAAATTGCTAAGAGCAAAATCACACTGATAATACCAGAGCATATAATAACGAGTTTTTGTAAATTTGATAACGGTTCATGTTGGCTAGGTTGTTGAGTATCGAAGATGAGTTCAATCGGTGTGACGGATGAGTGTGAATTAATTTGCCATGCTTTTAAATGAGGTTGTGATGCCTCTAGCGAGACAATAATATGAATCAAGTCTGGATTATTGGCATCCTCAATATCGGTTTGCGATGGTATGGCTGGCGAACTAGGATGTGAATGATAAACGCCAATCCACTCGAAGTTGTCCTCATCGATTTGCTTGAGTGCCTGCAATTGCTGGGTTGGATTCATGAGATAGTTTGTTTGTGGTGTATCTGCGATATTCTCGACTTCGATTATATGATGTACGAGACGATCAATTCCAACCAGTAACCCACAGACTTCATTGGGAGCTTTGTCTTGTGCATGATTTGCAATTTGGCGGGCTACTGAATATGGAATTTGCAGGTACATATTAATCTGCTTCAGGTGGAATGATGAACGAGACTTGTTTCTTATCTTGTGGTGGGTTTCGTGATTCATAATATAGCTCTGCTGTCAGTGTATAATCGCCTGTTGGGTCAGACAACCCGCGAATATGCATGGTATATTCATTGTCATAGTGCATGGTCGCGATCACATCAAGATCGCTGACTTGTTTGCCATCGTCACGATGAGCAACGATGAGTAAATTGGGACGTTCCTGAAATGGAGTTAACTTCAAACCGACTTTAACACGGAATCGGTCAGCATACGGTGTTGCAGTAAAGTCCTCGATTTTGACTTTATCTTTAGGCTGCGGGACTAGATTAGAGTCATTAAAGATATTGATTTCCATAGATGGTATCACCTGTATGATTTATTGTAATGATTTGAGTGTTGTCATTGCGGATTCAAAATCGTTTACAGACACAAAGATATGATCACGCGAATAAGCTGAAAAGGGCAGAACAGATATATTAGCATCTGCTAAAGCTCGTGTTAAGTGTGCCATAAACCCAACAAGTGTTGGCTCTAGGACAACATCAAATGTGATGAGTTTATACTCGATGTCACTCACTGTGGCATATTTAAACCGTCGTTCAAACTCTTCATAGACTTCATTTGGAATCATTAAAGTAACTTCGTCTTTATCTATCAAGAGTGCGGAAAGAGGCAGACTTGCTTCTGCGAGTATTCCTGCGGCAACTGTAATGCCATTTGCTGGGAATTGAATGAAACGATAAATATAGTCGTCACTATATAAGGTTGCATCTGCTAGAGCTTGCTGGACAGTTTGCACTATAAAATATTCCTATTCATCAAATTGGTAGGTTGCTTCTGCATAATACCGCACACTACGATTGGCTAGTTTTTTCATCATCCATTGTTGCAGGTGTTCATTCTTTTCTTCAAGGGGTAAATCTTCTCTAAGTTTATCTAGCGGATAATTTAATTTTAAGGCGCGCCCGTGAATAATATGGCGACTGACACCGGGGGGGAGATAGGCTTTGTTGGTTGCTGCATCAATGATATTCTGTGGTTCATAGCTTGGGAACATCACAAGTGCAATAGCTTTGGGATATAGAGACCAAATTTGTGTGGGGTCAGTTAATGGGGTGCGATATAGGGTCGCATTATTATGATAGGTTTCAACAACTTGTCGTAATGTGAAGTTACGCTCTACGATATTATCGACCTTTGCGTGGATGCCATAAACAGGACCTTCGCGGAGTAAAATTTGGGCAACTGCATTAGAATCCCAACCATCCATGACATCAATGCCATCAATACGCTCCAAGTCTTGGATGAAGTGAGCAGAATCCCAATCTGATACAATATGTTGCCATACGCCGAGTTCAATAAATTCACTTTTATAGTCACCCACTTGGACAAGTATATGTGGGAAGTTGAGGTGTCGCAATGAGTTATGACGATTTGCACCATCCATCAATATATATCGATTATTGTCTATTTCTGCAACAACAGGAGGGTTGGTAAAATATTTGGCATGGCGAATACGTTCAATCAGGGGTGTAGAGCGTTGAATATCGCTCTTTTCATGAGGCAGAACATGGTCAATATTGACGATTTGTAAATTGGGTGTTGGTGCGCTGATTGAGCTAGAAATCATGTGACCCCCTGATTTTTAAAATAAAATTATGAGATAGAGTAGCATGAAGTTGCTAATTCGGCAATTATTATGAAATGAATACGTATGCAATTAGGTAGATTATACAGGAGAGTATTTTATGGGTGCAAAACAACAAGGTGCAGATGCAACAAATAATCGCTGGTTGACCATTCCGCGGACATTATCGTTTGTACTGAATGGGGATGATATATTGATGATGAAACGCGCACCTCATAAGCGAGTTTTTCCGAATCAATATAACGGTTTGGGTGGACATATTGAACGTGATGAAGACCCATTGACTGGTGCGATTCGTGAGATTAAAGAAGAAAGTGGTTTGGATGTTCACGATGTCCGTTTGCGGACAATCCATAATATTGATGCAGGTGAAGAGACGGGTATTATTTTATTCGTCTATACTGCCATCTCCGATAGCCATGAATTTACTACAGACACAAGCGAAGGAACACTTGAATGGATACCCAAACGTAAAATCTTGGAAGTTGACCTTGTAGAAGACTTGCCGTACCTTATTCCTCGCGTTTTAGAGATGAAAGATAATGATGCACCTGTTTATGCTCATGTAAGTTATAATGCAGATGATGAGATTATTCTCAAATTTATTGAAAGTCATTGATATGCCAATTCGTTATTTGGTGGAAATGTCGTATGATTATCGAAGATTTTTCAGTGGTAGTTGGATGGGATTTCGTAATATAGCTTCTGTTTTAGGCTTTATATCTTACTATTTGAATGATAAAGATGATTCAAAATTTCTCCTTGACCACGCAGAAGAATTCGTTGTTACATATCAAGTTTATGATTGGTCGTTAAATGTCTGAAAATTTAAATAATGTGGATACACCTGAAGCACAACAGGACGGTATAGAAATTCAAATGACAAATCCCAATCCTATAAAAAGGGCAGGGTGTGGACTTTTGTTAGGTTTATGGTTCACTTTACTGTTGACCCCATGTGCATTATTTTATCTAGCTTCAAATGGTGAAATACGGATATGGAATGGTGATAATATACCTGAATCATATGCTCATCCACGCTTATTAGTTGAACTTGTTTCAGAAGTTGATTATCGTGGCTTGCAGTTTACGAGATCATTTGAGGTTGATACCTTTGATAATAGCGTATTATGTTTACAGACTGATGTCAGTTACTTCTTATGGGAGTCTATCGAAGAGAATCAAAATACATCTTACTGTGACTGTTATGCAAAAGATGATACAGAATCAATCTGGTCTTTGAGTGAGACGAGTGCGGATGTGTGCATGGCAGAATAGCTGAGATTCAGATTTGCCGTAAACGATATTTGCGGTATATTTTACTATTATAGACTTCGTTGATAATCATTATTTGATGTTGGATGTTACGAAACGGAATACGATTTATGCTAAGTATTGATCCTAGTTTAGTCCCTTATATTGGTGTTTGCTGTGCATTACTCTGCGTTGGAATCGTTGTCCTCGGCTTTATTTTACAGGTGGTTGGCGGTTTCCTAGATGTCTTCTTTGGATTTTTTGAAGTCTTTCTTGAAATCCTACAAGGTGGACCCATTGCGTGGTGTGGTTGCTTGATTTTGATATTTGGGTGCATCGGATGCTCGGGTTTTGTGTTCTTTATATTTACAGCATCGACAAGTTGTGTTGAATATCGTACTAATTTTTGTACCATATTTGGTCTTTAGTGATAAATGTCACTAGACGTTCTATTTTTTTTGAATAAAATTACTTTGCATAGCTAAGTAAATTCGCTTATAATGTTAGAAAATAAGAAGTAAGGGAGCAACCTATATGGCAACATCAGCCATGTCGCTGAAACAAAACCGTGAATACGAGTCCGAAATTGACAAGGGTGGCTTGTGGTTACGCAATAAACGTTGGGATTTATTCTTTATCACATTGAGTGTTATTGTCGTCCCACTGCCGTATTTTCTCTATCTTGCTGGTGTACGCTTTGGATTAGAAGATGACTTCAGCCGTAACTTAGTCAATACATTTGTGGCTGTTGCAATCGGTGGACCGCATATGATGTCTACATTTTTGCGTACAGGTCTTGATGAAGGATTTAAGGAGCGTTATCCGACACTCATTCGATCCTCAATTATCATTCCAATTATCGTAATTTCCTTAGCATTCTTGAACTTAAGCCTGATGTTGACCTTCTTCTTCTTCTGGGCTTCGCTGCATGTTTTGCATCAAGTGACCTATATTGTTGAACTTTATAATCATAAAGAGTCAAAATATGTTCGTAAAAGCGCACTTAGCGCAAGATCACGTATGATTGACTATGCTATTGTGCTGACTAGCTTATTCCCAATTGCGATGTGGAAAATCAGTCAAGGTACATTTGAGATTGGGGAAAATGATTTGGGTGAGGCAATTCCTCAGTTATTCCAACAACCTGATAATCCGTGGTTCTTTATTTTGATGGCTTCTGTATTTGGCGTTGCACTTGTCGCATATATCAGTAAATCAATTTACGAGTATCGCAATGGCATTTTAAATATACCTAAAACAGCGTTTATTGTATTGACTGTGATTGTGTCCTTCTTCACGCCCTTATTGCCGAACTTAGATACAGCATTTCAGGGATTGAACACATGGCACTCGTTCCAATATTTGGCAATCACTTTCTACATTATCAAAATTCGTCAAATGTATGGACAACTCGATAGTGACGCGCCTTTGGTTGCACGCTTTAGTCGTAAAACAAAAGATGCAAAAGCACTTTATGCCTTTAGTGCATTCTTATTGATTGGTTCGGGTGTGATTTTTGGTCTGGTTTATGTTTTAGCTGGAATTGTAAAACCTGATATTGATGGGAACGCTCATTTTGATATTGCTTACTATACAGCGATTTTGTCGTTCTTGTGGATTCACTATTATCATGATCACTTCTTGTTCACGAACTTTGAAGCACTTGATGGGGCATTTGAACATTAAGCTAGTCATCTAAAATTGAATGATAGTTTGGAGAACCTACCTGAAAAAAGTAGGTTCTTTTTATTTTGATGTTTGTTTAGGGGAAAATTTCTTGTACCCATTGGAGAGGGTCTACACTAATGCCATTGACCCAGACTTCCCAATGAAGATGAGGTCCTGTAATACGACCTGTAGAACCGATTGTGCCGATAGCTTGTCCTGATGTGACGGTTTCCCCTGGGCTGACAAATAGCTCATTTTGATGGGCATAGAGTGTATACACGCCCCAACCATGGTCAATCACAACTGTATTACCACGAATGTTGAGCGCATCAGCAATCACAACTGTGCCATCTGCGGCAGCAAGCACGGGTGTTCCCGGTGCGCCAGCAAAATCGACACCACGATGAAAGCGATTAAATGGACTGCCGTTATATGAACGAATTGTGCCAAATACACCATTCATGGTTGCTGCTGCGGGTAAACTTAGTGAGCCTGTCCAACTGCGTATTGGATTATATTTAGCTGTTGTCCGCTTAATTAATCCAATTTCCTCGTTTTCGACTGCTTCTGATAAGAGTTCTTCATTTTCAATCGAGATTGTTTGACGACCATAGCCACCAGCGATAACCTGTAAATTAGCTGTTATTGGTGTATTGATGCTTGCGGTATCGATTAGGTTCAGGTTTAAGGTATAGATATTAGGTTCTGTAAATATCGGTACACCGATTAGTATATTGTGTTGCAAACCACCTTCTTGAGAAATAACAGTCAGTTCTTGTCCCAAAAATTGTCCACTGATTGTTATGGCTTGGGTTGTTTGGATTTGGATACGACCTGTGCGTCCTTCAACAAAAAATAGAGGTTTGACGCTAAATTCAGAAACAATATCAGGTAAATCGAGCGCAATCTGTGGTGGCTCAACTCCCGGTATAATTAATTGCTGACCTGCATAAATTTGAGTTGGGTCAAGCAAATTATTGGCTTGTGCTAAATTGGTGACTGTTAGGTTATATTGTAAGCCGATTCTAAACAACGTTTCGCCTGCTTGTACGGTGTGGATAAATGCTGAAGATGGATCATCAGACATAATAAATTCTTGGCTTACATTGCTGGGTGTTGGAATGATACTCGAATCGATTTCTTCTTCGGTTGGTGTTGGTACTGGGGTAGGCGGAATGAGGTCTTCTTCCCCTGGAGTAATAATTAGTTCCTGCCCTACAAATATCTGATCGATATTAGTGAGATTATTTATGGATGAAATTTCTTCAACAGATTTGCTGTATAGCTCCGCGATACTTCGTATGGTTTCGCCTGCTGTCACAATATGAACTTCTCGTACGGCGATAGGTGTTACTTCTATCGGGATAAAAAGCCGTTGCCCAACCTGAATGTTACTAATATCTGTGATGCCATTTGCTTCGGCGACATCTTGTGTGGACAGATTATATTGTAGTGCGATGCGAAAGAGGTTCTCGCCACGCTGTACCACATGGATGGTTAAATTTGAGTCATCCTGTGCAAATAGAATAACGGGTAGCCAAAGCATACCCGCTAGCATACATATTAAACTTATCTTGATAAACTGCTTCAAGAATCTACCTCATCAAATATCAATTTATCACCAATTTCGACCCGCTCTAAGAGTGAAGGATTTGCTTCGATATAGTATAGAGCAGGGGCTTGCGGTGCATAAGCAGGTCGCCACGGTTTTGCATAGGCTTTATCAACAACAATACCCTCTTTATTGACCCAAACTACGGCAATGCTCATAAACATAAAGAACATATGGATGGTTGTACCAACACGGCTTTCAGAATCTGTGACAAAGAGTAAACCCTCATTCTCTGGCAGATTAAAGACGAATTGTAGACCACGGAAATGGCACAAGAAGCTCGCACACCATTTCGCGCGAGCTAGTACCACTTCGTTAGTTGCGGAGTTCGATATTTGTCTCCATTGGCTCATCGTGGAATTCTTAGTACCTGACCAATGAAGATACGGTTGTAGTTGGTGATGTTGTTTTCTTGTGCAAGGTCAACGATGTTAACACCGAATCTCAATGCTAGTCTGAACAAAGTATCACCCGGTACAACTGTATATGTTTCTTGTGCAACTGGAGCTTGTGTCGGTGTCGGAATGATGTTTTGTGATGGTGTTGTCGGCTGTACAACAGGGCTATTTGATGCGCCACCTTGCACTGGAAGGCTTAAGACCTGTCCAGAGAAAATACGATTCGCATTTGCAATACCATTTAATTGAACTAAAGCACCAACAGTTGTGTTGAATTGTACTGCAATTTTGTTTAATGTATCACCCGGTTGAACAACATATGTGTTAGCCTGTGGCACAGATGTTGGGATTGGGACTGCTGCTTGTGTGGCTGTCACTACAACTACAACATTCGTTGGTGTTGGTGTTGCGGTTGCTGGGTCAGGAATACGGACTGGAATGACAAGCCCTTGTCCTACAAAGATTAACGCACTGTCATTCAGACTATTTGCTGTAATGATGGCTTGTGTGCTACTGCCATAGAGAACCGCGAGTCGGCTAACTGTATCACCACGACGGACTGTGTGAATGATTGTCCCTGGGAACTCATCAGAAATTGGCTGTTGGCTATCATTACCACCTGTATTGCCTGATTGAACCTGTGTTGCTGTTGGAACAACATTAGTTTCTTGAGTTGGCGTTGGTGGTACGGGTGTTGCTGTCACAATTGGTTGTGCAGACTCTGCGGTCGGTGTACTATCTCCGATGCCTTCTTGTGTAGGAACGTCTTGAGGTTCATCGGTAGCGGTTGGTTCGGGTTCATCAGTTGCAGTTGGCTCTGGCTCGTCGGTTGGGTCTTCTTGTTTTTCAGTTGATTCCAGCACTGCATCATCTAAGTAGATATAGCTGTTTTGGACAGGTGCGCCAACTGTTGATTCGACAAAGACCGTTATCGTATCGCCGTCTGCATTTGCAATAATTGAATATTGACGATAGGTGTCGTAGAAAATTGCAGGTGTTGACCAGACAATATCGCTACTACTACCGTCAGTCCCGCCCGTTGGGTCAATCCCGACACGTAAGGCGACGTCACCGGGGTCTTCACTCACATCGACATCTTCAAATGTTGATGACCAGATGTGGGCATAAATGCTAAAGCGATATTCTGCACCATCGTCAAGTCCGCTGACTTGTTGATAGATACCACCTTCATGAGTCTCAAAGAATGAGAAATAAAGCTGTGCATTTGACCCTGTGCGGATTCGTGATGAATCGGGTGAAACGGGTTGATATTTGGGTGAGGCATTTTGAAATGACGGCATTTCATCTGTTGCAGGAACATGCCATGCTGTCCAGCTTTCAGCAACTTGGCGTGGCTGATCACCACTTTGGGTTGTGAAACCACCTTCAAACCCAGCATTTGCAAGTAAATTGTCACTATCTTGCGCTATTACAATATTTAGACTAAACAATAAACATATTGTTAGACTAATAAAAAATACTTTGTATGTTTGTTTCATCTTATCCCCCGAAGGATATTGTGGGTGACTATAACATCTTTAGTATAGGGTTTTCTCGTGATTTCACAAGCGCATTATGTCTGAAATCATAAAATACATCTGTGATTGTCACTTGAGATAAATGAAAGTATAGCGTACTCTTACAGCCTCTGCCAAATGTATATTTCTTATTGTATAACATAAACTATGTCTGATGATGCGCTTGTAGGATTGTGTACAGTTACATTTTATTTACCAGGAATCACTTCCTTAAAAGGGAAGCGAAGAATAGTAAAATCGCTTATTGCACGGATGCGAAACACTTATAATGTGTCATGTGCAGAGGTTGCAAAGCTGGATAAGTGGCAATCCGCAGTTATCGCCTTTTCTTGTGTGAGCAATTCACAATCTCATCTGGATAATACAATTGATACTGTTTTGCGCTGGGTAGAATCTACATTTCCTGATGCTTTGATAACAGACCATACCGTTGAGATATTTTAAGGTTTTGCTAACATTCACATCATTTCAATGATAATCAAGTATACTTTACAGGTTAATTAACACTAAATAACTAATTTAAATGGAGGAAATTTACTTTGAAACTTCACGAGTATCAATCTAAATTCTTATTTAGGGATTATGGTATTCCAATCCCTGAAGGAAAAGTCGCAACAACTGCTGACGAAGTCTATGAAATTGCGAAAGAGATTGGCGGCGTTGTTGTTGTTAAATCGCAAGTTCATGTGGGTGGACGTGGTAAAGCTGGCGGTGTTAAAGTCGCGAAAAATGCTGATGAAGCAAAGGCTTATGGCGAACAAATTCTCGGTATGGACATCAAAGGTCTGACTGTTGAGAAAGTTTTAGTTGACCCCGGAGCAGACATAAAACAAGAAATTTATCTCGCCATTACGAATGATCGTAGTGCAGGGAAACCCCTCATCATGACATCGATGGAAGGTGGCATGGACATTGAGGAACTTAACCGCGAACGCCCTGAAGCGATCATCCGTGAACATATTGACCCACTTTTAGGATTACAAGGTTACCAAATGACCTATATTGCAAGTGCAATGGGGATGCCCCGTGAACACTGGCGACAATTTGGCAAAATCCTTTCTGGCTTGTATCAGTGTTATATCAAAAGCGATGCTGAACTCGCTGAAATTAACCCACTTGTGATTACGGGTGAAGGTAACTTACTTGCTGTTGATGGTAAGGTCATCATTGATGATAATGCCCTCTATCGCCAACCTAACCTGAGTGAAGAACGTGATACAAGTGAAGAACCAGAATCCGAAAGACAAGCGCGCGAAGCAGGTATTACCTATATCAAACTGGATGGTCAGATTGGGTGTATGGTAAATGGTGCAGGTCTTGCTATGACAACGATGGATATGACAAAATTGTATGGTGAAGCTGATGGAATCGGTCCTGCAAACTTCCTCGATATCGGTGGTGGTGCTTCTGCTGAACAAGTTGCAGCTGCGATGCGAATCATTTTGTCGGATTCTAATGTCAAGTGTGTCCTGTTCAATATCTTTGGAGGTATCACCCGTTGCGATGAAGTAGCAAACGGTATTTTGACTGCGTATAACGAGGTCAAGCCTGATGTACCGATGATTGTACGTCTACAAGGTACAAATGCAACCGAAGGTAATAAGATTATCAACGAAGCGAATATCGCTAATATTATTGGCGCAGAGACATTGACAGAAGCCGCGAAAAAAGCGGTTGCAGCAGTTAAGGAGCAAGCATAAGATGGCGATTTTAATCAATAAAGAATCTAAAGTTCTTGTTCAAGGTATCACAGGTCGTCAGGGTGGTTTCCATGCGAAGTTGATGATGGAATACGGAACCGATGTTGTTGGTGGTGTGACCCCCGGTAAGGGTGGCGAATGGTTTGAAGGCAAGCCTGTCTTTGATACCATGCGTAAAGCTGTTGAAACAACCAATGCTGATGTCAGTATGATTACTGTACCTGCGCGATTTGCTCCTGATGCAATTATGGAAGCTGCGGACTCAGGTGTAAAGTTGATTATCTGCTTGACAGAACATATCCCTGTCTCTGATATGATGAAAGTTGTGACCTATGTTGAAGCAAAAGGGGCACGCTTAATTGGTCCGAATTGCCCCGGTGTCATGACTCCCGGACAAGCCAAAGTCGGTATTATTCCTGCAATGGTTGCAATCCCAGGTAACATCGGTGTTGTATCCAAAAGTGGTACATTGACCTATGAAGTCGGCTTTGCGATGAAAAACAAAGGCATGGGCATTTCTACAATCGTGGGTATCGGTGGCGATCCTGTCATCGGGACGACATTTGTTGAAGTTTTGGAAATGTTTGAAAATGACCCTGAAACTGAAAAAGTTGCCTTACTAGGTGAAATTGGCGGTAGTGCGGAAATTGTTGCCGCTGATTACATCAAAAACCATATGACAAAACCTGTTGCCGCGTTCATTGCGGGTCGTAGTGCGCCTCCGGGTAAACGTATGGGACATGCTGGTGCAATTGTTGATGGTGGTGAAGGCTCTGCAGAAGAAAAAATCGCAGCCCTCGAAGCCGCTGGCGCACGCGTTGCAGCAAATCCTGAAGAAATCCCTGATTTACTCTCATAGGTAAATTCAAAACTTGAGATTTTTAACGGGTGTACAAATTGTGCATCCGTTTTTATTTTAAGGGTACTAAGCTAACTGCTTCTGACTCAATCCAGCCTTGGCGATTATCGGCGGTTACAAACTTATACCATTCATCTTGGGTCTCTAGGATATAAATTTCACTGGCTTCTGATAGCTCATATTGCTTGAAATATGAGATACTCGCGCCACTATATACGGGCGTAGAGCTTTTTGTGATGACTGCGAAGGGCATTTGATGATAGATATAGAGTCGTGCTCCTAATAATACAACTATTGATGCACAAGCTATACATAATATACCGACAGCAACAATGAATTTTCGTCGCCAAGATTTCTTTATCTGAATCAGAATGATCGCTATCCATGTGATACACCATAATATGAATGTTAGGATGCTCAATTCTGTAATGGTAAATACTTGACTGGTGGCTTGCTCGATTAGAATAAGTGGTTGAGCGACTTCTGTTTGTATAGTACTACGCAGTGAGCGGACTCTAGCGATTTGAATATTCAGGTCTAAGTCGCGTGGGATAAATAGCATCGCACGTTGATAATTTAAGAGTGCTTGCCCCAGATTGCCTTGATGATAATAAGTATTCCCCAGATTATATAAAATCTCGCCGTTATAAATACCACCCGACACCGTTAATTCAAAAAATTGTATCGCACTATCATAATCAGTTTGCGTATAGGCTTGTTGTGCATTATCAAGGCTATCAAGTGATTGTCCACTTGTTTGCATTGCTAGTAAGCAAAATAGAACGAGGATTTGGATGAATTGAATATATCGCATCATGAGCGTTCTTCAATCTGTTGAATGGTCTTATAAGTACGGCGTAAGAGTTGCTCTGCATCATTTTGCGATACTGGGGCATATTGACCTGATTGTGCTTGTTCTATACATGCTAAAATCCGTTTTTGTAGTTCTTTGGGTAAACGCGTCAGGATGTCGTCTAGCTCGTTTTGATTGTTGATAGTCTGATTATATTTTTGTGATAGATATTGAAAAATTGTTTGTTCAACGATTTGATAGGCTACTGTCGGTGGTTGTTTTCGGGCTTGGGTTAGTTGAGCAAGAGCTTGATTTTGTAGCTGACTTTTTGAGCTTTTGGGATTAGCTGATGACATATTGAAATGGCTGGCAAATCGCATTAAAAAGATGATGAGTGCGATGATTGGTGCAACTAGCCAAAGTAACCAGAATATTGAGGTAGGAATAATACTTGCTGGTTCATTTTGCATCGGCTTGAGTGGGAGTTGATTATTGGGTGATGGTGACTGGGATACTTGATTTTGCGCTGTAAATTCACCCTCTACGATAAATGTGAGAGGGTTACTATAAATCGTTTTATAAGATTGTGTGTTGGGATCAAAAAATGTAAATCGTGTTGCTGGGATCGTATTGCTACCTGTTTGGTTTGAGAAAAACTGATACTCGAAAATAATGGATTCAAGTGTATCTGATGAATTGGAATATGTGGTTGGACGCTGAAAAACTTCCCATGTAGTGGGGAAATCTGGTATGGGACTTGTGAATTGCTCAAAGTTACCAGTTCCCATAATCGAAATCTTTAGTGTATTCGGGTTACCTGCTTGTATGATGGGCGATTCGATAGTTGTGCTGATGTCAAATTGACCAACTGCACCTGAAAATGTGTTAGAGGTATCGGGCGGTAGTGGAAGTATATTGACTGTTATAGTGCTACTATCAACTTGAAGCCCTTCTGCAAAAGGGGTGTCTGGAATGATGACTCTTGTTGGAGGAATTGTTAATTCACCGACTTGATTACTATATAAATGGACTGTTTGTGTCACGATATTGGAAATAACACCATTTTCTGTTACTTGTGATAGTGACGGTGATGAGGCTTCTTGAGCAAAACCGATGAACTCGGGTAAATTAATCTGGGTATTTGTTAATTCTCTTGTTGATGTAAATTGAATCGTGTAGCTTATTGCTTCGCCTAGATAGGCATTGGGCTTGTTGATTGTCACTATTAAGACATCGTCTTGTGCCAATAGAGGCAGTGTTATTAGAAATATGATAAATATGATGAGTTTATATCGCATTTACCAATCCTTTAACGACTCTGAGTTAGTTGGAGTAGCGACTTCATCAGAAAACTCACCATAAATAGATTGACTTTGTTTGATAGGGTCTAATAATTCTTGTGCCTCTGGGATTGATAGAGTTGCTTCTTCGCGCGGGCTGGGTGTACCTTCAGTTTGATTGCCGAAATTCTCACCTGTTATCCCACCTTCAGGGTCTTCCTCATCATTAAAATCAATAGGAGGAGGTGTCGGTGTTGGTCCATCGAAATCTAATGGTTGGTTGGTGGGCAATGAGGTTGGGTCTACTTGATTTTGGTCAGGTTCTGTTTTCATCTCATCATCAGGTGGAGTCGGTGTATGGCGATATAACATGGCGAGTTCAAGATTATCTCGGGCATCTTTATTATCGGGATTTAGAATCAAGGCTTCGCGATAAGCTAAGATTGAATCTTCAAACTGGTCAGATAAGAAATAAAAGTTGCCTAAATTATAATAGGCTTGGGTTTTGAGTGTATTATCGCCCCTTAAAATTGCTTGTTCCAACACTTCGACTGCTAAACTGAGTTGCCCGTTTTCAAAATAGGCTTTCGCGGCATTGATATACGGTATGGGATTGTCTGGGTCTGCCACTTGGGCTGATGAATACGCGATAATGGCTTCTTGATAATTTCGTGAATTACTTAAGGTATTGCCTTGATTATTATTTTCAGCAACGCTGTTACATGATGTCAATAGACAACTCAACATGATAAAACATAGACAAAGGGTTGATTTCACGAACCGACCCTCCGATTATCTGGTAATAAAATATCGATACTGAGTGCCATGAGAGCTAGTAATAAAAAGATACCAAAGCGTTCTATGGGTTGTGTAAAGCTACGTTGTTGTAGTTCACTTTCATCGGATGTGTTTATGATGGTGATAAGGTCTGGGACTGTATCGACAGTAAAAAGTTGTCCGCCTGCACTCGTTGCAATATCGCCTAAAGTACCTGATACTAATTTTGAGATAACTATCGCATTGCCTGCATCGGTTTGATAGCCACTGACTGTCCCGTCACTATTATATAAGGGGATTTGTGCGCCTTCTACCGTACCGTATCCGATTGTATGAATGATAATATTATTGTCTTTCGCAAGGCTGATACCTTCTGAACTTGATAACTCATGATTTTCACCGTCACTCATGACAATCATGTATTTTTGGACTGCTGAATAATCGGCGAGGCTCTCTACTGCTAAATTAATGGCAGGGTAGATATTTGTTCCTTGATTGGTGGTGGCTTGTGATGTTAAGGCTGAAATAAATGACTGAATTGAATGGTCATCGTAGGTCATCGGCATATAGACAAAGGCTTCACCTGCAAATGCAACTATGCTGAAATCGTTTCCCTGAAGTTGTTGGGTGATGCGTTGCATGTCAATCTTGGCGCGCTCTAATCGGCTAGGGCTCGTATCTTGTGCATCCATACTGCGACTAACATCAACCAAAAATAGGATGGCTCTACCTTCAACCGATAGAATCTCGGCTGTAACGCCCCAAATTGGGTGTGCTAAAGCGATTACAAGACTTGCGAGTGCCATAAGCCACATCATAGATTTGACGCGACGACGACTGGTATTAACTTGTGAAATGAGTTGTTGGACAAGCTCGGTATTACCAATCGATTGTAAGGTATTCTGGCGCGCTTGATTACGCCATACCAAAAATAGAATGCCGATAGGAACGACACCAAGTAAGATGAGTGCGAGTGGATAGAGTAGAGTCATTAGGGTATCGTCTGGAAAATCGTGTGTCTAAGAAAACGTTCAATGATCAATAATATAAACACAGCTATGATAAGGCTGTCTCCCATGTCACGCCACCGTGTAAATTGCTGTTTTTCGATAGGTGAGCGTTCCAGTTGATCGATGCGGTCATAAATGGCTTGCAGGCTAGGTAAGTCTGCCGCATAGAAATATTCACCATCGCCAATGCTTGCTATGTTCTGCAATGTTGCCTCATCAAGATTTGAGACGATTGTTTCGATAGTGCCATCAGGTTGTTTAACTGTGAATATACCGCGTTGACCAATGCCAACTGTATATATCCGAATCCCGAGGGCATGAGCGGCTTGTGAAGCTGAAATGGCATCAATTGACCCGACATTATTTTCACCATCTGTCAGCAAAATAATGACCTGATTTTGTGCTGTGCTAGAACGTAACATATTGGCGGAACTGGCTATTCCTAGACCAATTGCTGAACCATCTTGTATGCCGACCTCGGACGCTAGCCGTAAATCATCAATAATTGCATTTAATGTGTCATAATCTAATGTCGGTGGAGCAAGTTGAAATGAATCGTTTGCAAATACAACTAATCCGATTCTATCAAATTCACGCTCTTGTATAAATTCTTTCAGCACAATTTTACTTGCATCAAGGCGATTACGTGGTGAAAAGTCAGGAATTGCCATACTGCCTGAAATATCGACTGCAATGACAATGTCTAAGCCCTGTCCACGAAAGATATTTTGTGTGTTGCCGACTTGTGGGCGAGCGACCGCAATTAACAACCCCAACCAAGCGATTGCCCTTAATATATTGGGGAGTTGTCGAAGCCGAAGCCGCCAACTTTTCCCATCATCAGAGATTAATCGAATATCGGAATATCTGAGGACACTCGATAAGTTTGACCAACGTTGATTCCACCAATGCAGTAAAAATAGTAACATGATGGGTAGCAAGATAAAAATGATCGGGTGAGCAAAACGAAACTCAGTCATGGCTTATTCGTGCTCTTTCGGCTTGTTCAATCCAATGAATCGCATAATTGACAACTTGCTCAGGCGATACTAGCGGACGATGATTTGCAAATTTAACGAGGTCTGCCTCTTGTAATAGCTGATGTAGGTTGTTACAGAGTGTCATTGAAAATATTTCATTGGATTTGAGACTTGTCAGTAATTCTGAAGTGGTCATGTCGATAGCGCGAATATTAAACTGTGCTGTTAGATAAATACGAATTTCTGTTGATGCAGATAGGTAAACATCTTCAATGGGTGCATTGGCATCAATTAAGTGCTTGAGTTCAATGATTGCTTTTTGAACAGGGCTATTGGGTGTCGCTAAAGCATGTTGTACGCGCTGATTTAGGCGGATATTGCGAATTATGATGATGGCGATGATAAAGATAGCGATTGGAATAAAAAAGACGTAAATTGGGATATAGTATAAGTCAATAAATGGGGTGAGTGGTCGTAACGTAACATCATTTTCTGGGCGGGTGGCAGTGACATTGATTGTAATTGATGTAATTGGGGTACGTAATTGTTGTCCTGATGGGTTTTGATAAGTGAGGAATACTTCCCCTGTTGTAATCACGTCTAATTCCCAAGCAACGATGCTTAACTCTTGTTCTTGTATTTCGAGATTCCCTTGTTGTCGTGTGACAATTTCGCCTGTATCAATCACCTGAAATACCTCAAACCAAGTGTCAGGTTGCCATTCAGGCAAGCTATATCCTACAGGCATTTCTACCTTTAATGTGACAGGTATGGGATTACCCAATGTGGTTTCTATCACATCCGTCTCAAGATAGGCATTCACATCACTGACACCAAGATTGATAGGTGCATTATTATCTGTAATAGAATCAACTTCAGGTGTCGATTCTTGAGCAAGGATAGGTAATATCAATATAAAGCTCAGTAGCAGGCCTAAATATTTCAGCATCAACGCTTCATCCTTTGTTGTTTTTGCTGAAAGAAGCGAATCAAGGCTGTGATGTAATCGCCATCATCAGGTATATCAATGCGGTCAACATTTGCACGAGAAAAGGCTTTTGTTCGCATCTTATCAAACCGTTGCACCCGTTGATGAAATTCACGTTGCCATGAAACATTGTGTGTATCAACCCATACGGTTTCATCAGTTTCGACATCTTGTAATTGCAATATACCGACTGCTGGGAATGATTGTTCTAAGGGGTCACTGAGGATGATGACATTGGTATCATGCTTTTGACTGGTAAGCCCTAAATCGCGGATATAGTCTTCAGTCTCTAATAGAAAGTCTGATAACACAAAAATGATACTGCCTGATGTAGTAACGCGATTGACAGTTTGTAAGGCTAAGGATAAATCCGTTCCTTGACTTGATGGTGTTAGGTTCATCAGGTCATTGATAAGACGCATAATGTGTTTGCGCCCTTTACGTGGTGGGACATATTTTTCGATGGTATCGCTGAACACTAATAAGCCAACTTTATCATTATTGAGTGTCGCTGAATATGCCAATGTTGCGCCTAATTCGACAGCAAAATCGACCTTTTTATATTGTTGCGTCCCAAATAAGCATGATGCACTGGTATCAATCACTAACATAACAGTCCGTTCACGGTCTTCTTCATAAACCCGAATGTGAGGTTCGTTAGTTCGTGCTGTGACCTTCCAATCAATATCTCGAATATCATCCCCAGGGACATATGGGCGAATTGTGTTGAATGCTAATCCATGCCCTTTAAAAGCTGAACGATATGCACCTGCAAACTGATTATTGACCAGTCGGCGAGAATATAATTCGATACGTTTAATTTTGCGGAGTTGTTCGGCTGATAGCATTAGGGGACTTCTATCCGACTGATGATTTCTTGGATAATACGTGTGCTGTCGATGTTTTCTGCTTGTGCCTCAAAGGATGTCACAATGCGGTGGCGGAGTACATCAGGTGCAATTTGCTTAATGTCTTCTGGCATAACATAACCGCGACCATTTAAAAAGGCATAGGCTTTTGCGGCTTTAATCAAAGCGATTGTTCCACGTGGAGATGCACCGTATTCAATCAATGTTGCCATTTTTCGCATCCCGTTATTTTGTGGGTCGCGCGTTGCAAAGATAATATCTACAACATAGGATTTTATCTTCTCATCAACATAGATTGCATTGACAACTTTTCTAGCATGGATGATTTCCTCGGGCGAAATGATAATCTTTGGTGGCTCTGGTGGTTCACCTGCCATGCGATTAATAATTTCACGTTCATCATCCCGACTCGGATAGCTAATTACTACCTTTAACATAAAACGGTCAAGTTGGGCTTCGGGTAGGGGATATGTACCTTCTTGTTCAACTGGATTTTGAGTTGCCAAAACAAGAAATGGATCATCAAGCTTGTAGGTATGTTCACCAATCGTCACTTGGCGTTCTTCCATCGCTTCGAGTAGGGCGGATTGGACTTTGGCAGGGGCTCGATTTATTTCGTCTGCAAGAATGATATTACTAAAAATAGGACCGAGGCGCGGTGTAAACTCGCCTGTCTGTGGATTATAGATTTGTGTTCCAATTAAATCGGCTGGTAATAAATCTGGTGTGAATTGAATTCGCTGAAAGTTGGTATTGAGGGTTGCTGATAAAGTCCGCACAGTTAATGTCTTAGCTAATCCGGGGACACCTTCAATCAAGACATGTCCATTGGATAGCAATGCAACCAGTAAGCGATTGATTAAATAATCTTGTCCGACGATGATACGACGTACCTCAGAGAGCAGACCATCAACAAATTCTGCTTCTTTCTGGATACGTCGATTGAGTTCTTTAATTGAACGAGCCATATGTTTTCCGATTTTGTTTATTACATCGGATTATATTTTACATGAAACTGAATATCTACGACACTATTCAGGTTGGGGTTCAGTATGTAAAACAATATGATGTTCACGACAACGTGCTTCATAAGATTCTTGTGCGCCGACGAGAATGATTGGGTCGTTATAACGGGCTGGCTTTCCATTGACAAGTCTTTGTGTGCGACTGGCTGATTCTCCACATTCCACACAAATTGCATGAAGTTTGGTCACATCTTCTGCCATGCTAAGTAGGGATGGCATTGAACCGAAGGGCTCAGCACGGAAGTCTAAGTCTAAACCTGCGACAATCACACGAATATTATGTTTATCAGCTAATTCTTGGACAACATCAACGATGCCGTCATCAAAGAATTGCGCTTCATCAATAGCAACAACAGTTGTTTCACCATTTAAGAGTTCTAAGATTTCGTATGATGATTTTACAGGAATTGCTTCTACTGTTTGCCCATTATGACTGGTCACACTTTGTATACCATAACGGTCATCAATGCTTGGTTTGAAGACTTTAATTTTTTGTTTTGCAATAATAGCGCGTCTGACACGCCGAATAAGTTCTTCTGTTTTCCCACAGAACATGCTACCACAAATAACTTCAACACGACCCGAATGATGCTTCATTCTGCCTGCCCCTCATATACAGTTTTTGGATAAATTTGGTCTATTTATATGTTACGACGTTTTTAATTATATCGTTAAAAAAAATAAAGACAGTCACAAACTGGTTATGACTGCCTTTTATTTTTGTTAGGTTTTGGCTTAGTTTTCGATTTCGTAGCCCTGTGTCCGTAGCATTTTCTTAAGGTCGCTGAGCACTTTACGCCCAATACCTTGAATTGCTAGGATACTGTTTTCATCGTCTTCTTCACCGAGGCGACTTAATACATCACCGACAACCTTGATACCGTTTTCTTCCAGAATATTGGTATAGCGTGCGCTAAGTTCAAGTTCTGCAATTGGTAAATCAAGTGGTGCAGTCTCGTCTTCGTCTGTATCTTGTGTTGAACGAATTTCGTCGCGTTGTTGCAAACGTTTCATAAATTTGTCTACACGTCCTTCGGTATCGACGATACGTTGTTCGCCAGTATAGAAGGGGTGGCAATTTGAACAAATTTCGACAACGAGTGAATCTGTCGTTGCGCCTGTTGTCCATTCTGTACCACAAGTTGTACAACGTACACTTGCTTCATGCCAACTTGGATGAATCTCTTGTTTCATGGTGTGTCCTCCACGCATTCACGGCTTATTTGTTAAGTTGCGCGAATGTCTAAAATAGATATAGCTAGCTAAGTGCTTGCCCAGTGTCTTCATGAACTTCGTATACACTGATTTGTTTGCGCCCATTGCGACCGCGAACTTTTTCAAATGTAACAAAACCTGCGCGGGTTGCGAAGATGGTATAGTCTTTACCCATACCGACACCCTCACCCGGATGAAATTTTGTACCCCGTTGGCGAACAATGATGTTACCAGGGATAACAAATTGACCGCCAAAGTTCTTCACGCCGAGGCGTTTAGATTTACTATCGCGACCATTACTTGTAGAGCCACCACCTTTTTTATGTGCCATGTGAGACTTTCTCCTTTAACCTATACCGTGATTGCGTCAATTTGTAGACGTGTATAATATTGACGATGCCCTTGTTTACGGCGGTAATTGGTCCGTTGACGATACTTGTAAACGATGATTTTCTTACCACGAAATTGTTCAACAACTGTTGTTTTGACTAATGCGCCTTCAACTGTTGGTTGACCGATGACTGTGTTATCTTCGTCGCCGACTAATAATACATCAGCGATTTCGATGGATTCTCCGACTTCATTCGGAAGGCGATCCACATCTACCGTACTGCCAACTTCGGCACGATATTGTTTACCACCACTACGGAAAATTGCATACATATTGGGTTACTCCAACCTTCTCTTTATTCTCCGTAATCAATGCCATATTGACTTGATGACGAGGAAAATTGGTTATAAGCGAAAAAAGACCTCACAGAGTGGTGAGGCGTAGAAGATTATAGCTGTATTATTAGGATACCGTCAACTGCGGTTTTCTTAC
>CAYGTY010000011.1:42253-67361 GCA_964352825.1 uncultured Anaerolineaceae bacterium | reverse complement strand
GTTTCTTCAGTAGGCGTTGTATCAACAGGCTCAGGTTGCTTGTTCTTATCAGTTGTCATTTGTTCGATTAATTCTAGCTGGCTAGCATAACGCCGACGCGCAAGTTGACGTAAATCTGCAACACGGTCAGACTCATCAAGAATCTCAATACCCAAGAGCGTCTCGACTGTATCTTCCAAGGTAATCAACCCTGCTGTACCACCATATTCATCAATTACAACAAAAAGATGATCTTGTTTCAGGATAAATTCATCTAAAACTTGTGCAACGGTATTGGTTTCTGGCACAACATGAACAGAGCGAGCAATAGCTTCTAGCTTAATATCATGTTCATCGGCTGCAACCCGTTTATAGATTTCATGACGTAACACATAGCCTTTGATGTTATCTGCGGATTCGTCATAAATTGGTATACGAGAGTATGGGATTATTTTGTGTTGTTGAATGACTTCCCCAACAGTCAAATCCTTTTGCAACATCAACACAACAGTACGTGGGGTCATGATTGTCTCAACTTGTACATCAGCCAACTGCAACAAATTTGACACAACCCGATTTTCGCGTTCTTGGATACCCCCCTCTTGTGCACTGATACGTGCCATCACTTGTAATTCGGAACGAGTCACAGTCGGAGATTCTTCGCTAGGGCGTAACAAGCGAGTCACAAATTCAAATGTAAATACTGCAGGGGCAAGTATCACAAGAAGAATACGTAAGGAATATGCTGTAAATGTCGTTAATTGTTTAGCATAGACAGCACCAATCGTCTTAGGAATAATTTCGGAGAAGACTAAAATCAGTAAGGTTAATACTGCACCAATAATCCCGAAATATTCACTACCAAATATAGCTGTTGCTTCTGCACCTGCGCCAGCTGCACCAACAGTATGTGCAATTGTATTTAAAGTTAAAATCGCCGAAATCGGGCGTTCAACATTCAGTCGCAAACCCTGCATGATAATCCCAGCAGCGTCGCCCTTTTCGACCAATAGCTCAACATGAGAAACAGGAGTTGATAGCATGACTGCCTCCCATACCGAGCATAAGAAGGAAACCCCTAGCGCAACGATGATATAAAATAGCAAGGCACTCCATTCTCCAGAGCCTTCTGCACCGCCCGTACCTGCTGCTAAAATGGGAATTCCGATAAGTATGCTGTCCATAGGTTGTTGTACTTTTCTCTCTCTCTAGCCAAAATAGTTTATCTAGTATATATACTGTTTAGAATGATTCAAGCATAGCAATCAATAGCTATCTGCACAAGTTACTCATGCAAAAATTTACGAACAATATCAAAGTATATATCACGTTGTGTACTCGCTGGTGAATGCCCCGCATTTTCAAAAGTATGCGAATGTGCCTGTGGATATAATAAGTTGACCTCATCACGCACAGAAGCATCAAAAACATTATCATTATCTGAATCCAAAATGAGGATTTCACCATGCCAATTTGATAAATCAGTCGGCTGAAATTGATAATTACCCATAAAGTCAATGATGGTATCGTAGGTGCTTAACAAATCCGTCTTATTTAGACGAAATGAATATAACTCATCCAAATAGGCTTGCCAAAAATGCGATTCATGCTCAGGTGGATTGACCATACCATACATTTGGTTTTTTGCAGTCTCCATTACTAAGGTCTCAGGAGATTGCTCAACCATCATTCGCGGTTGTTGGTAGCGTTCCAGATGAGATGGATTCGGAACAGTGGTTGTGGATAAAATCAGTTTATCGACTAGTTTGCTATATTTGCGAATAAACACTTGGGCAATCATGCCACCAAATGACCCTGCTAATATGGAACATTTTTCAATTCCCTCAGCGAGCAATATTGCCCGTAATCCATCCACCATATCATCCATTGTCGAAACAGCCGAATAATTAGGCGCAATAATCCGAAAATCTTCTAGCATAAGCGGTATAGACCGAAAAGCCGCATCAGCCATCCTTAAGCCACCCACAAGCCACAAGATAACAGGCGAGGCTTTGCTCCCAATATCATAATAAGACCAAGTATGCTCCGTAAACTGATGTTCTTTTTCTTGATACGTGCTACGAAATGATTGAAGTGCTTCACGTAGGCTTGGTTCCGCATCTGCATATTGGACTTCAAATGGTTTCATAAGCATCCCCCTTTAGGAAACCTGCAACAAGTTCATTAGATTGTTGATGGGCAAGGATAGTTGCTAAATGTGTAGAGGCATCAAAGGTATGTATCCAAGCACGCGGATACATCGAAATCAGAGCGCCTCGTTCACCTTCGTCATAGAGTTCATCTTGAGCAGACTCAACAATTAACATGCGCCCATCCCAATAATTTAAATCTGAGGAGTGAAAAGTAAAGTTTTGAAAATAATCACGGGCAATCCCTGCACGAGACACAATATGCGACTTCATGATTGAATTCTGATATTGTTCAGCAAAGTAATTCATCCAAAAATCACGTTCTTCATCACGTATTTTAATCGGACTATTTGCAATGGCAGTTTGAATTGATTGTTTAAACATCCGCTTGATAATCATAGACGGATACATTTGCAATAATCGGTATTGCATTTGTGTTTTGGTCGCGAGTTTTTCTGTGGGAATAGCTGTATGAGACAATATCACATCACCCACCCGCGCATAATGTTTGCGAATAAAGATTTGTGCGATATGTCCGCCTAATGATGCGCCATAAACATGAATTTTGGGTATCTCTAATGCGTTTAACAGTGTTGATAAACCATCAATCACTTGTTCCATTGATTTCAGTTTAGTTGGAATATTCGGTGCAATCACTCGAAACCCCGAAGATAAGGCTAGAATCTGAGGGAAAAATGATTCAGCTAAACCTCCACCACCACTTAACATCAAAAGAGGTTCAAGCTCACCCTCTGTATCATAAAATGTCCACTGTTTGTCTTGAATTGGTATTGTTTTAAGGGGGCAGGCGTTACGAAAGTCAGTTAATTTTTTTGAGATGCTATGGATGGTTGAAGTCATCTGAGTCATATGATTATCTGCTAAGGGTTTGCCTTCACAGTGATTGTAACAGATTATATGTATGTCGGCATCTCATTGTCTAAAATCGAACCCATCCAATAAGATTCTCTAATTCAATAATAAGATTCCAGCAAAAGCAAAGGCAATACCGAGTGCTTTTACCCACTGCCATTTTTCATCAAACAAAACCAGACCAACAAGATAAAGAATAATCATACGCGAATTATCAATGGCAATCGCATAAGCAAGGTTAGGGGTTTTGGCATAAGCAACAAATAATGCGCCATTACCGACGACTGCAAAAGCAATTAATACCGCATATAATCCAACATGTTCCCGCGCGATTTTGAATGACGATTTTTCGCGTAGCCCAGCCAATAAGAAACCAACACCAGCAATAATCAAGACAATAACGAGTGACACCTCGCCACTGACCCCATCATCATTCGCATAGCGTACAAAAATCGTCAATAAGCCAAATGATAAACCCCCTAATAATGCCCAGTTGAACCAATCCCATTGAATGTCTTTTCTGCTCATACGATATGCACCAGAAACTGCCAGTACACCACATACAATCAAGACAACACCACCCAGCCGTATAACCTCAAATGATGCGTTTAGGACAAGGATTGAAAAAACATAGGTCAGAATCAATCGCCAAGACATAATCGCTTCAATATAGCCAATATTAGATTGTAATCGTATCGCGCGATTATACGCATAATTACCAACAAGGCTCGTCAAACCTGACAAAATTAATGTCGGTAAATTACGCTGAATAGCAGGAATATCTTCAGGGCGCAAAAAGAGAATACCTAAAACCACCGCAGCCCCTAACCAAGCATAGGTCATGAACACATTAATCACATAATGCTTTTGTAAACGCTGAAATGCTAGTGCCTGTCCTGATAAAGTAATTGCAGAAATAATTGCCGCTAAAAACCAATCCATAACTATATACTTTCTTTAAAGTGGATAAATCGGAATATTCAATAGTTCTGCAATAAAACTAATAGAGGTGCAAGAATTAATGCAGGCAGCAAGTTCGCAACACGCGGTTGTTTAATATCCATCAATACCAAAGCCAATGCAATTAATAAAATACCCCCAACTGCCGTCATCTCATCGATCATCGAACTGCTACCTAAGGCATTAATGAGCTCGGGTGATTGCATCACTTGTACCAGTAAACTGCCAACTAAAGCCAGCCCACCTTGAATCACAAAAACTGTCACAGCAGTAAACATCACACCAATACCAAAAGTCGAAGCAAAGGTCATTGAGATAAAAAAATCAAGCACACTTTTAATGATGAGGAACTGCAACCCACTTGCCAAGCCCATCCCATCTTGTATTGAGCCAACAAATGCTAAAGGACCAATACAAAATACTAAACTCGCGGTGACAAACCCTGTTATGAATCGTTCACGCAGCGAAAGTAACTCAGAGCTAACATCCTCCTCTTGAGTACCGCCAAAGCGTGTCTGTAGCCAACCTGCAAAAGATTCCAAATGAGCATCAAGGTGTAAAAGTTCGCCAATAATAACGCCAATCACGACACTTAACAGTGTAATAACAATGTTTCCTGATAAGCTGGCATTTTGTATACCCATCACAAGTGTCACCAAGCCAACCCCAAAGACAATAGATGATTGTATTTTATCGGTTAAACGATTGCCTATCAGAAGCCCAATGCTACTACCGATGATAATTGCAATGATATTTAATGTTGTTCCAATCAAAAGGTTTATCGCCCTTAAACAATCTTATTGACAATCGCAATAAGACCTTTACTGAGGTTTTGAATTTGCTGAGCAATGGCAACTTTATCAGCAGGTAAATCTCCACTTAACCCTTTAAGAAAGACAAATGCAAAGCCACCAATCAGGTTGAGGTGATTCCGTAAGTCATGACGTAATACTTTAAGTTGCTGAGGTGTCTGGGTACTAAAATCGGGGAAGTCTTGGACTTGTGTTTTGAATTGTTGAACACCCACTATCATGGCTTCAATATCTTCCTGTTGGTCAACATTCAGTGAATGTTCACTTTCATCAGCAAGTTGTTCTGTAAGTTGCCCAACTTTAATGATTCCAGCTTGCAACTTAGCATGTATAGAAACGGATACGATTGTCATCTCAATACCTTATTCTGAATATTCACTTGGTCGCATACGACTTTATCATTCAGTCGAAGATGCTACTCCATAATGTCGGTGATAATATCCAATAAACGTGTTGCATTCGCATGAATATTTGCAGTATGTTCATGTTGAATCTGCTTAAGTTCGCCTTCTTCTTCCGAAGCCAAAACTTCCGCATACCCTATTATTGAAGATAAGAGTTCTCGTGTTTCAAAGCTAAACATTTCTCGTGCGCGCTCAATTGTGAGAAACTCTTCGGAGGTCATCACCACCAGTTGATACATATCTTTGGAAACTGTGTGAATACTATGCAAAAATTTACGTTGCAAATCATTCAAAATTGTTTCTTGCAACAATAAATCAGAGGATTTTAGAATTTCGCTCAAATGATGTAACAATTCATCACGCATGATTATCTCAACAGGCTACTATCTTAAAAATAGTGGATATTCACATTATAGGATAGTAAACACAAATTCAACACACCGATTATTAATATTAGGGGGTTTCAATCTGTTTGAGAAGCCTGTTGGGGATAACAAAACGTAAGCGTTCTTCAAGTTCACACAACATGATTGCCGTTGCTCCCCAAACTTTATGTCCATCAACATGATAATATGGGACTTTAACATCGTAGCCTTGTATCAAACGGTTTTCGATAGCTCGAAATTTAGGATTCAGCAAATCTTCAAGTGCAAAACTAAAGATTTCTGCAACTTCATCAGGATTCGGTTGAAAATCAGGTAAGTTATCGTATCGCCCAACTGTAGGATATACATCATAATGTGTTGGCGGAATATAAAACTTCGAGAGTTCACCCAAAACAGTAATATCCTCATCACAAATCCCAATTTCTTCACAGGTCTCACGCAATGCTGTCGCAGTAAAAGACACATCTTCGATATCTCGTTTCCCCCCAGGAAAGCTAACTTGACCACTATGCCCACGTAAACCCGCATTACGTAAAGTCAGCACAATATGTAATCGCTCATCAATTTCGGGGTAGAGTAACATTAAAACAGCGGATTGTTTGGGAGGAGTCTCTTTTTTTTGCCAACCTCTGGGAACAGGTGACATTCGTTGATGTGCTTGCCCTGCATCAAAATTAGACAATTGAATGGCTTGCAAGACATGTTCAAATGTGATTAATCGAGCCATATATGGAGATAATGATGCTGACGTGTATATAATTTACCTGTCGAAATTTCAGGTTCGCCTAATGACTTGGGTACCAATCGTAGACGTAGTGATTGGGCTATCGGTGAAGGTAATTTTTCCCATTCCATCACCCGTGATTGCATCTCTAAGTAGGCATCTGCCCCACCGAAGCTAAAGACACGTCCGCCATCTTGATAGCCTGCAAACACAGCACTGGCTGGTGCGAATAGTACGATACCGTTCCCTTCCATACCATAGGCTTTTTGACCTTTTGGAATATCATACACTGCAAACACAAATTTCTCAGGTTCATGAATCATCATATAGAGTTGAAAACCATACCAATAATCCATTGCAGTGAGATGTTTACCCAATGTCTGCATTTCAAGGTCATCAGATAGTAAAAGATGAAGGGCAACCGTATCAATTTTATCAATCTCATCAGCAAGGATAAGCATTGACGTGCTACCGACCTGCTTACGCACATGAGGACCTACCCCAGCACCCTGTAAATAAACAAATGCACAAGGCTGGTTATCCGTACTAAGGAATGTACCGTCGGCTTGTGGTATGAATGAAGCACTCACTTGTACACCATCCAACCATATGGGGACAACTAAACGTCCTTTGTCTTTTAGCTGTTGTGTCCACTTGACGGGAACATCCCATACACCAACTGTCGCTACAATACGATCATATTGCGCCCGTGGAGCATAGCCATTAATCGCATCAATATTGACAACCGAGACATCTGCAAAGCCTGCTTTAACAAGATGATCTTCTGCTTGGCTGGCAAGGTCATTATCAATTTCAAGTGATGTCACATATCCTGACTTACCGACGATATGCTTCACTAATGCAGCGTTATAACCTGATGCTGTACCGATTTCGAGTACGTTCATCCCTGTAGCCAAATCAAGCTGTTGCAACATAATTGCCATCATCGTTGGTTGGCTCGATGAACTTAAGGTTTCGCCCGATTTATTGGATTTTAAGGGAATCGCATCATCTTGATAAACACGTTTCACATCCACATCAGGCAAAAACAAATGGCGTGGAACAGACAAAAAAGCCTTATCCACGCTAATGTTATTTAGTAGATTTTTCTTGCGGAGATGTTCCACAAGAGCATTGTGGAGTTGCTCAGTTTGAGAGCTATCCATACCATGCCCGACGTTTACGGAGTGAGACACCTTGTTCTGCGCCACTACGACGTGCAGTCCGAACCCGTCCACGCGAATCAATATGAACTTGCCCAGCCTTTTGGAGTCGTTCAAATTCTTCTGGTGTGATTGCTGGCGCAGGTTCACCACCCAAACGTTCTAAACGTTCGCCCATATCCTCAGGTGGAGTGGCGGGTTTAGATGATGATGGTGGTAAATTGACTGGAGGTGCTTCGTTTTGGTTGTCATCACTAGAATTGTTTGGGATCTTATTCTCTTCGCTCATACTTTACCTTTGCAGAGGTTATTTAATAAACCCTCTACATTCTCCTTTCGCATTCATGCGCTCACAACGAGACGACTTATATATACAATAACACAACTTTCTGTTTGTGAACGCTTATTTTTATGGGAGTTTTATGATTTACTTACGCCACGCCCATCTACTTAATAGCTCACTCACTTATATTTACGTATTCCCTTATAAAAAGTCTCAGTATTCCTTATTCTATTGACGCATATTACATAGCAAACTTTACTTTAGTCGCCAAAGAAATCGCCATCATCATAAATTTCATAGTCATCATTACGGTCTGAACGCTTCCGCAATGACCCACTAGAGTCACTGAATCGCTGTCCATTCCCTGCCCGAGGGATACCACGCGGTTTTTTCCCTGTACTTTGGGACGAAAATCCCTCAGTGGAATTATCAGAATCATTTGCATACTTCGCAACCGCCGCATCAAAGTCAGGAATACCATCATCACCAACAATTCTAGACCGACGTTGTTGTAAGGCATTGCGCTTCTCACTAATAGAGGACGCGACCTCATCTAGCAATTCGTCTTCATCGCGTTGCCCAATCCCAAGAATATCCTTAATGGTCGTTATTAAACCACCACCAACAACCCCCAGCACAACAGCAACGATAGCCCCAAGACCTAGACCACACACACATAATCCTAAACAAATTGCCCGAAAAATTGTTCCTAATTCTTCCATTTGATTATCTTCCTACTCATTTTCTTGTCCAGTTTGGACGTTCTGGGCTTCTATATCGTCTTGCATTTGGGGTATTCGCCGCTTTAGAAATGGGCGTGATACAGCATTCGCAATTCGACGAAAACGACCTTCACCAAACGATGAAACCACAAATTCTTGTTTGGCAGGCGGTGCATCACTAGCATATGCGCTAAAATCATCGACCTCGACCTGTGGTACATATTGGGAACTTGATGCCACCTTATTCCCAAAATCTAAAGCCGCGACTTCTTCGGGCATCTCTTTTTTAGCATCCCTTGGTCTTTTTTCAACAACGACATCAGCATTAATATCAATTCTCGAATCACGATTCAACAATATACTCAAACCCGCCATTAACACGCCGCGCATAGAACGACCAAAAACAAAATACCATAGATAAGTCACAACTAGCAAGACAAGCGCACCAAGCCCACAAAAGACAAGTAGCAAGCTCCTCAGAAAATCATCCATTTATTTTTACCCTTGTAGCAGAGCTTCTTTTGCCTTTGCATGATATGCCAGCAAGATTTGCTCTACTCTAAGATTCAAATTCTCATCTGTATTTAGTATATCGTATTCTGCATATAATCCAGTATACGCATCTGTGATTGCCTTTGCAGGGGGTTGCACCTCAACATCGACATAACCCGTTTCTTTTGCCCAACCATAGCCATATACATACGGACGTTCAATACCATCACTAAAGGGCGCGAAACCAATCGCGAGATGAGGGTCTTCATGTTCATTGGTTTGATTTGTCGCAAACCAGATAAACGACATATCAAAATGATGAGGCCATATCACAATTGGGGTCATAAATCCGCTTAACTTAGCCCGAAAGCGAGCCAATGCAGTATAGAAAACGGCGAGAACCTCAACATAATCTTCTGCCAGAGACTTGTCGATGTCTAATAAGGTGTCATGTTTGATATGTTTCATAGACGGCTCAAGCTCAACGCCAAATGATTTCAGCTTGTCAATAAGGGCATCCATCAATGTTTTTTGAGTATAGCCACTTGCATCAATTTCAAAACTCTTCCCATTGGGGTGCATATAGTAGAGTGTGAATGTAGCAAAATCAAACATGAGTTCACCGCCGACATTAAGTTCTGTTGTAGAAACACCTGACCCTGTATAGGAAACACTATATTGCAAATCATTCTCCAATTCAGGGGAACTCGCCACGCGGATTGCCCCAATGATTTGTGTTACCTGATGTAAAGTAGAACGCGTTGCTTCCCAATTTGTCAATGCAGGTAGAGCCATAAGTTTATTTCCTCTATAAATCATTCTTTGTATGAACATTTATATATTGTACAGCTAGCGACAAAATTATAGAAATTTTCTTCAATACATCTATCATTCATAGCGAATCAGACAGATTGAACCACAATATACAGCTTCAAGAGTCATTAATCACTATTTTTCATACAGTATGTACTAAAAAAATGAAATTTATTGGCTGGTGATGTGTGATGGTCAACGGCGGTTTTTGTGATACAAATAAGTAGCTTGATTTTACTTTAGGAGAAACATTAAATGAGTCGTTTTCTATCTAAGAGTGTAAAAACCCTTCGTCCATCTGGTATCCGTCGTTATTTTGACATTGCTGCCACAATGGAAGACGTTGTAACACTCGGCATTGGTGAACCCAACTTCGTTACCCCAGAACATATTGTATCTGCAGGTATCAACAGCTTAAGTACAGGGCAAACAGGTTATACATCAAATGCAGGACTCTATGAATTACGAGCGGCAATTGCGACTCATGTAAACAAGCTTTATAACCTAAACTATTCCCCTGATACCGAAGTTTTAGTGACTGTTGGCGTTAGTGAAGCACTCTTTTTAGCTATGAAAGCTATCCTCGACCCCGGTGATGAAGTCCTAGTTGTTGAACCCTGCTTTGTTGCCAATGCCGCTGCAATCGAAATGGCAAATGGTGTACCTGTCATGGTACAAACATCACCAGAAAATGACTTCCAAGTGACTGGAGAAGAACTCGAAGCCAAAATCACAGACCGCACCAAAGCAATCTTAATGAGTTATCCCAATAACCCAACAGGTGCAGTTTTAACACCAGAGCATATGCAACAAGTCGCTGATATTGCTGAGAAATATGACCTCGTCGTCATCTCAGATGAAATCTATGAAAGACTTGTCTATGGGATTGAGCATATCAACTTTGCGACCTTACCCAATATGTACGAGCGGACGATTGTCCTCAGTGGTATGAGTAAATCTTACGCTATGACAGGGTGGCGGATTGGCTATGCAACAGCACCTCAACCTTTTATAGAAGCCATGAAAAAATTACATCAATATTTAATTATGTCCGCCCCAACTGTTGGGCAAGTAGCCGCACTCGAAGCCCTACAATATGGTGAGGAAGATGTAGAGTATATGCGCCAAAACTATGACCGCCGTCGCAAATTAATCGTTGATGGCTTTAATCGACTTGGCTTAACCTGCTTTGAGCCTCGTGGTGCATTTTATGCCTTCCCAAGCATAGCCATTACAGGTATGGATGATGAAACCTTCTGTGAAACTTTATTACATGAAGAACGTCTCGCATTAATCCCCGGTAGTGCATTTGGCGAAAGCGGTAAAGGCTTTATCCGTGCAAGTTATGCCACTAGCGAGGAAAATATTTGTGAAGCACTGCATCGTCTCGAAAAATTTATGGTAAACCATGGGTTATTTACCAACGAAATCGAAACACTTGCCCTACCCTAAGCTAAGATAATTAAGATATTGGGTCAAATTGCCTCTGTGGATGTATTGCAGGGGCTTTTTATTTGATGGATAATAGTATATAAGAACAAACAGCTTATTGGGTTACGAATGGTTATCCACAATCACACTTCAAAACAACATATTGGTGTTGTTTCATCAAATCAATCACTTATTAAAAAAATCCAATCTATTCCCCTTGCTCTAAACATTCATCAACTACAACAAATTGATATAGATAGTACATTTAATGTTATATTGATAGATGATGCAATCGACAATCTTGAGACTTGCATCAAACATGCCACCTCACAAAATATACCAACGATTGTATTAATTGATTTAGGCAACACCTCCTTACCCCGATTGCTTGAACTAGGTGTAAGCGATTATATCCCCAAACCCATTCATACAGCATTACTTGAACACCGCCTAACACAATTTCAAAATCAACTTATACAAGCAGACATCCAACTTGATGAAATCAGCATGATAACACTCATGACGGATAAAAATTTAATCATCACCCATTGGAGCAAGTTTGCTGAGGATTTTTATGGCTGGCGGACAGAAGACGTTATCGGACAGCATTTAACGGGTTTAATCCCCACAATTTATGTAAATTCAAAACGCCAACAAGCATTTGATGATCTCGATAACACTGGCGTTTGGCGTGGTGAGCTGATTCAGTCCAATAAATACGGTGATACCCATCATGTAATCATAACCATTAGTCGCATATTCCAAGACGGGGGCATCATCAGTCATTTATTTGTTATCCACGAAATCACACCACAAACCATCGAATTTGCACTACAACAAAGTGACCATCATATTGAGGTTACATCGAGAGACACAGAACATCAGACGATTCTATCTAGTATGTCAGACCCTGTATTCGTATTTGACAAAGAAGGCACATATCTTAGAATTCCAGAGAATCAATCAGAAAACTTTTATGAGCCACCTAATATATTATATGGCAACCGCATAGTTGACATATTCCCCAAAGATATAGCTGATCGATTTATGCAGGTTATTCATCGAGCCATCGAAAACCGAACCACACAATACATCGAATATGATTTATCCATTAGAAATGGTCGAACATACTTCAGTGCGGTCGTAAATGCAATCGCAGACCGTGATGAAGTGGTATGGGTCGCGAGGGATGTCACCCGTGCTAAGTTGAACGAACTCGCATTAATTGAAACCGAGAAGCGTTACCGTCAGTTATTTGAACATGCAAATGATATGATTCTAATTATCGACATGCAAAGTGGTCAAATTATCGATGGTAATAAACAAGTTCTGAAACAACTTGGATACACACACGAAGAACTCATCCAACAAAATGTCAACCAAATTGAACTTCCATTACAAGACGCTCAGTCACGCATTATTAACCGCACCCTAGAGACTAGCGGGCAAATTATTATGGAACAGACCTATCGTCATAAAGATGGTACAGTCATACCAGTCGAAGTCAGTAGTCGTATAACAACCCATCATAATCGTAAGGTTTTACTGAGCTTTGCCCGTAACATCAAACAACGTAAATCAGCTTTACAAGCAGAAACAGAAGAACGTTATTTTGCGGAAGCCTTGCGCGATACCATCTCTAGATTAGCCAGCACCTTAACCATTGATGATGTTTTTGATGTCATGATTTCAACAGCTATTAGAACAATTGATAGCGAAAGTATCAATATCATGCTAGTTGAAAATGATGAAGCCTATATCATTCGAACAGAAGGTTATCAACATATCACAAGCCACAATAGAATATTTATACCATCCGTTTTTACATTACGTACAATGCAAGAAACACAACAAGCTCTTGTTATCTCAGATACTGCAAATGATGCGCGCTGGGTCGTGTTCGATGACAGAAATTGGACAAAGTCGTATGTTGCATCCCCTATAGTTCTAAAAGGTGAAACAATCGGCTTCATCAATTTAGGGAGCAGTGTTCCTAACCACTTCACAAACAAACATCGACAACGCCTACAAGCTTTTGCGAATCAATCCGCTATTGCAATTCAAAATGCACAACTCTACGAAGCGAATTTAAAACATATGCAAACCTTAGAGTTACGGGTGGCAGAACGAACAAAAGAGTTAACTCAAGCAAATGAAGAGCTAACCAAGCAAATGTCCAAACGGGTTGAAGCAGAAGAAAAACTAGCAAAAGAACGTAATATTTTACAGACGATCGTTAATAACTTGCCCGATACGGTTTACATCAAAGATCGTCAAAGTCGATTTGTACTCGTTAATAGATTCCCATATTTAATGATTGAGAAACAAGATGTCATTGGGAAAAGTGATCTTGACTTCATTGCGAATAAGGAAGTAGCCCAAGCCCGTTATGAAGAAGAACAAGCATTGATGGAAAGTGGAGAGACTTACTCTATAGAAGAATATATTGTCACCCAATCAGGTACTGAATATTGGATTGTTAGAACAAAAACACCTTTTTATGATGAGCAAGGTCAGGTTGCAGGGCTAGTCGGTGTTAGCCAAGACGTAACCCATATTAAGATGGCAGAACGTCAACTGCGCCAGTTATTAGCCAATGCCAAATGTTTGTTGTGGTATGCAATTATTAACTACGATGGCACAACTTATCAATGGGCAACGACTATAGAAAATGAAGATTCTGCGAGTAGCTTCTTGCCCTTCGATACAAGCCAAAGCAGTTATACACAAGCATGGTTAGAAAGTATCCCAGCGGATAAACAAATCTTGCGTGAATCTGTCGCAAAAGCCCATATTCAACAAAATAAAGCGAACTACACAATCGAATATCACTGTGTAACCCGCGATGGCAAAACCCATTGGCTTAATGAAGATGTTCGGATACAAAAACTGACAGACAATCGTTGGCATTTAGTCGGTGTCAGTTTAGATATTTCGGATATTAAATCAGCGGAATTTGCTTTACGCGAATCTCATTATCAAATGGAACAACGTGTTATTGAGCGAACAACCGATTTGCGACGAGCCAATGATGAATTGCAACATGAAATCCAAATCCGCCAAAAAGCCGAAGCCGCTGAACGCACACAACGTGTCCTAGCAGAAGCACTACAAGATAGCATCACCGCAATGAATAGCACACTTAACATCGAAGGTATTCTCGATACACTCTTAGATGCTATACAACTCGTTGTTGAACATACTGCATCTAATGTGATGTTATTACACAATGACCATTGGGAGATAGTCCGTCAACGAGGTTATAATTATCAATTACCTAATATACCTATCGGTATGTTCAAAGATATAGACCTCATGCGAGACACAAAACATCCCTATCTTATCCCAGATACGGAATTAGACCCCTTATGGGAAACATTTGAGCCGTCAATCTGGATAAAAAGTAGTGTCAAATTACCCATCCTATTTGATGATGAGGTCATTGGGGTTATCATATTAGATAGTATAAACCTGAACCAATTTACCACAGAACACAGCAAGATACTCCAAACCTTTGCGAATCAGGCAAGCATCGCTCTGAAAAATGCAAATCTATATCAACAAGCACAAGCCGAGATTATTGAGCGCAAACGAGCAGAAGCTGCCGAGCGTGAGCAAAGACAATTCGCAGAAGCTCTCCGGGAAACAGCAATTCTATTAAATCAACAACTTAGTGTCAGTGAACTTTTTGAAACAATCATCGATACCATTGGTACAATTGTTAAAGTGCAGGATTCCGTTAGCATCATTGTTATGAGTGAAGATGGCACAAGAGGCACTGTTGTACAAGACAAAGGCTTTGAGTCTCATGGAGGGTCTGTCATTGGTTTAGAACTCGATTTTACTGATAGTCCATCAAAACAACATCTCATCCAAGAACATCAGACTATCTTAATAAAAGACACGCAAACATCTGAGTTTTGGGTATACCACCCAAGCACAGATTGGATTCGCTCACATATTTCGATTCCTGTTTATGTTCCTGATAAGGTACTTGCTTTGATTACATTAGATAGCCAGTACCCCAACACCTTTACTCAAAAGCATGTGGATAAACTATTAATTTATACGCACCAAGTCGCAATCGCCTTACAGAATGCAGAGCTTATTGAGCAAATTCAGACCTCTAATCAACAACTGGAATCAAGAGTACAACAACGTACAGAAGAATTAGAATTAGAACGCTCGCTACTACGGGCAATCCTAGATGCCATGCGAGACGGTGTCTATTATTCGTATACACATAACAAACCTGTTTATATTAATAATGCCCTATCAGATATTACGGGATACCCACCTGAAGAATGGTTAAGCGGTGAAGTCTTTAATCATATCAATACAACTGAAAGACTTGATAGAGAAAGACTATGGCGAGACGTGAGCGCACACTTACAACGTCAACAATTCTGGCACGATGAGGCACGTTTAATTCGTGCTGATGGGACAGAGTTTGATGCCAGCTTAATCCGTACACAAGTTTACGGAATTGATGGGAAACCCGAAGGCATCGTGACCGTTATCCGAGATATTAGTTTACACAAACAATTAGAAGAGCAAAAAGCCAGATTTATTGCGAATGCCGCGCATGAATTGCGGACACCCATTACCAACATCAAAACACGCCTGTATCTAATGAAACATAAGCCAGATCAACTTCAGGAACATATGACCATTGCAGAATCCGCTACCAATTGGATGCAATCGCTGGTTGATAACCTCTTTGAACATTCACGTTTCGAGCGCGGTATTATCAAATTAGATATTGAGGAATTTGTCTTACAAGACCTTCTCAGTATCATCTGCATCACTCAACAACCAGAGGCTGAATATAAAAATATACGTCTCATTACAGACTGGCAAACAAGACCCATCCTAATTAATGCAGATACATCGCGTTTACGTCAGGTCATCACAAATCTCATTAATAATGCCATTAACTACACGCCAAATGATGGGATAATTACCGTTAAAGCGCAGGAAGAAGTTCTCAATAAAATCCCAACAGCAATTATTAGCATTAGTGATACTGGTCTGGGCATCAGTCAAACCCATTTACCTTATCTTTTCCAACCCTTTTATCGAGCAACAGATGATAGCAAAGGGGCTGGACTAGGGCTTAGTATTGCGCGAGAAATAGTTGAAAGACATAAAGGTTCTATTCATGTAGATAGTACAGTGAACAAAGGAACAACCTTCTACATTAACCTCCCTCTACACATCGACGACTCAGACCTTAAGGACGAATAATGTCATACTCGTATATGGAACTGGCTGAAGTTTTTATTACAACAGGTGAACTAGATGATGCACTGGATGCTTTAAATCAACAACTCGATGCACAACCAGATGACCAATATGCACGTCGGCTTCGGGCAAATGTCTTATTGCGATTGGCTAGCCCAAAAAACCTAAAGTTAGCCCTTGCTGATATTAACCAACTTGACGAAAAAACTTTTGATGATCATGTTCAAGCATCTATCATCTATGAGCGGTTGCAAGATTTAGACTCTGCCATTAGCGCGATGCAATCAGCCCTTAAACTTGTTCCACATAATGAACGCATCTTAGAGCGACTCGTCGAAATATTAGTCAACCAAGAGCAATATAACGAAGCTCTCCAACATCTCTTGAATGCCCCCCCAACATGGCGATGGTTTATGCGCCAAGCAGATGTTTATGTATTACTTGCAAAACCAAATGAAGCACTCAATACCCTCAACCAGGCAGAAGAGCATCTCAAAGTTATCTTCCCCGACCTATTAGCACCTGTCAGCCGTAATACGATGGCACAAATCCACATTGCACGCGCCCATCTCCATATGACATTATTAGATTATTCTGTCGCAGAAGCAGAATTCAAACATGCACTCTATCATATCCCAGATGATGCCAGTATCCGTTTCAATCTGGGTTTAGTCTATGCCCTCACAGACCGCCTCGACATTGCTATTAAACACTGTCAACGAGCCTTAAATAATACAAACGACTATTTACGACAATCATTCATTACAGCATTAGCCGAAGACAACCGATTTGCAGAATTAAAGTCAAAGTTAGAGATATAAACTAGCCATTACCTAGCCACCTGACTGATGCTAAGCAGTACTATCTTGTCATACACTGATTGTATATCATTATCATTTTGGAGATTATTATGTCAAAAGCATTAGCACCCATTATTGGGTTAATCGCACTTGTCGTTGCAGGAGCAGGCGCATTTTTCTTATCAACACCTATAGAAACCCTACTGTTAGAGAACATCGCAGGTTTACCCATTAACGGCACAATGCAAATTGTCGCAGGTATCGGTATCTTTGTTTTAATTCTGATGGTCTTTGGTCTGCTTTATGCACTCATTGCACCCAAGCCCAAAACTGTACACGAATCCGAATTGAAGCGCGAAATTGATGCACGCCGTGCTAACCAAAAACAACAACGCAAAACCAATCGCAAACAATCGCGTCGTTAAGTCATACGGCATATCGAGACCCGAAAGCGCAGGTAGCAAAACTATCTGTGTTTTTTGTTTACATCAATCAGATTTTTTCAATCATAAAATTCAATATCCAAGTATCATTTACAAATCTTCTTTCACTTATCCCTTTTTACTTTCCCTAGTTTGCGTTAAATTTAATCCATAACTCCAATCACATCACAGGAAAGAGATTATATGAGCGAATGGAAAATAGTCATCGGCTTAGAAGTCCATGCCGAGATGGCGACGGATAGCAAAATGTTTAGCACCTGCCCTGTCGTTGATAGTGTCGAAGCAGATCCCAATTCAGCCGTTGACCCCTTATCATTAGGGATGCCGGGGACACTGCCCGTTATTAATATGCAAGCGATGGAATACGGCATTATGGTCGGACTGGCACTCAATTGCGAAATTCCTGAAATTAATCAATTTGCACGTAAAAATTATTTTTATCCTGACCTCCCCAAAGGCTATCAAATTAGTCAATTCGACCGCCCACTTGCTGTTAATGGGTTTATCAATATTGAGCTTGAAGACGGGTCAACCAAAACAATTCGTGTCCGTCGTGCCCATATGGAAGAAGATACAGGCAAGTTAACCCATGTTATGGGAGGTAGCCTTGTAGATTACAATCGTGCAGGTGTGCCTCTGCTAGAGATTGTGACCGAACCCGATATTTCCAGTAGTGCCGAAGCCGAAGCCTATTCTCGTAAGCTACGGTCAATTTTGCGTTATTTAGGGGTTAATAATGGGGATATGTCCAAAGGTATTCTGCGCTTTGAAGCCAATGTCAGTGTCATGCTACCGACAGATACAGAGTTGCGTGAACGTACCGAAATCAAAAACCTGAATAGCATCCGCAATATGGTCAAAGCGATTGATTATGAAGTCAAACGCCAAATCCGTCTCTATAAAGCAGGCGATACCGTCAAGCCAGCGACACTCGGTTGGGATGAGGCGAATCAGAAAATTACGATTCAACGGTATAAAGAACGGGCGGACGAATATCGTTATTTCCCTGAACCTGACTTACCGATTGTAGAAGTCAGTCGCGAATGGGTTGCTGATATTCAAGCCCAGTTACCTGCCTTACCTGCTCAGTTACAAAAACGCTTCATAGACGAGATGGGCTTAAGTGTTTATGACGCAGCGGTTTTAACCGCAGAGCGCGCGATTGCTGAATATTTTGATGCACTGGTTAGCCGAGGCGTTGACCCCAAGCTCGCATCTAATTGGATTACCACCGATTTGTTCCGCTTGATGAATGAACATGATATAGAGCGTGAAGCGATTGATACCATTCCAATTACAGCAGAAAATTTCGCTGATTTATTGATGCTCATTCAAAAAGGCACGATTAATCAAAGTACCGCCCGTAAAAAAGTCGTCTCAGAAATGTGGGATACTGGCAAAACCGCACAAGCGATTGTTGAGGAAAAAGGTTTAGCTCAAGTATCTGATACGGGACTTATCACAGAAAAAGTCGAAAAAGTCATGGGTGAAAATGATGACCTTGTCCAAAGTTTGCTCGGTGGCAACGACAAAGTGATGAATGCCCTCTTTGGTAAGATCATGGGCGAAATGCGCGGCAAAGGCGACCCAAAAGTTGTCCGTGAAGTCCTACAACAAAAGCTGGAAGATATGAAATAATCGAATGATATTCTAACCAATTTCAGTAGATTTTTTGCTGATTTCATGGTAGAATATGTGTTCTAAACATAGTAAAGTGTATATTCGGCAAATGAAGCACATCACTATATAATGCAAAGAATATACAACAAAATGCGAAAGTGATGGGAGTAAATCAATATGAGTTGGCATCAAACAATCATCGTTGGCAATCTTGGCGGTGACCCAGAATTGAAATATATGCAAAGTGGCTCTGCTGTCTGTAATTTCAGTGTGGCAGTCAGCGAGACTTGGCGTGACCGTCAAACAAATGAAAACCGCGAAAGAACCACATGGTATCGTGTCGCAGTATGGGGTGGACAAGCAGAAGCCTGTAACACCTATTTAGCAAAAGGTAGACAAGTCCTAGTGATTGGTAATGTTTCTACCCGCGCCTATATGAATAATAATGGTGAAGCCGCTGCATCCTTGGATTTAACTGCTCGTAGTGTCCAATTCTTAGGTGGCGGTGGTAGTGGTGGACAATCAGACGGTGGGCAAGGTGACTACGGTGGCAATGACCGCGCCTCGAATTACTCTGAACCACCAAACAATGTTGACGACATTCCATTTTAGAGAACCAAAACAATCGGGGTGGGGTTATCCTCACCCATTCTCTCGTAACGCATCACATTCTTCACGCAATATGTCCACGATAACCTTAGGTGGTGTTCCCCAATAGGGTACAGTATCAACATCTAATATTCTATAATCTGTACTCAATGCGCCGACGTGTGGTGTAGGCGACCCAATCACGACCAGCCCAATTTTTGTATCACGGATTGCATAAGAACACATCCAACAGGGTTCAGCAGTTGTATAGAGCGTACATTCACTTAAGTCCATTGTTCCCAGTACATCACATGCCATCTGCACCACAATCACTTCGGCATGCCCTGTGACACTGTTTTGCATTGGAACAATCTCTTTCGCTTCGGCTATAATTTTTCCCTCATGAAAAATGATCGACCCCACAGGCACATTACCTTCTGCTTTTGCAGACTGTGCTAATTCAATACACCGACGCATTAATTTTTCATGGTTCATAGATTAAAACCCTTCCTAAACACAATCGTAATCCTGTTTTTATTATATTCAGTTGCTAGTTCTGTATAAACCATGCAAAATATGGACATATCATCCAATGGAGAATAATTTTATGCTCGACCCTTTAATAGGCAAACAACTTAATAACTTCCATATCGAAAAGCTATTGGGGCAAGGCGGTATGGCAAAGGTCTATTATGGGACAGATATTGGTCTAAATCGCCCTGTTGCAATTAAAGTGATTGATGAACGTTGGCGTGAGGACACACAATTTACTGCTCGCTTTATTTCCGAGGCACAAACGATTGCCACATGGCGACATGATAATATCATTCAAGTCTACTACGCTGGACATGACGATGATATTTATTATTTTGTGATGGAATATATAGAGGGTGATGACCTAACCAACTATATTCATGACCAACAAATTGAAGGCGACCTTGTTCCATACGATACAACCGTCACTATTTTACGGTCTATAGCTAGCGCACTCGATTATGCACATGGTAAAGGCGTTATTCACCGCGATGTCAAACCATCCAACATTATGATGGGCGATGACGGGCGCGTGGTACTCATGGATTTTGGACTTGCATTAGATGTGCAAAAAGGGACAATCGGCGAAACATTTGGAACACCCCATTATATTGCTCCTGAACAAGCCAGAGATTCATCGACTGCTGTTGCCGAATCTGACCAGTATGCACTCGGTGTTATCGCCTATGAGATGTTAACTGGTCAAGTCCCCTTCGATAATCCATCAGCAATGACCGTTGCAATGATGCACATGACAGAGCCACCCCCTATTCCAACCTCTATTAATCCAAATTTGACACCCGATGTCGAAAAAGTCTTATTAAAGGTCCTAAGTAAAGAGCCTGAAAATCGTTTTCCATCGTGTCGCGCATTTGTCGAAACCCTCGAACAAACAATTTTGGGTCGCCCAACCTTGATAGATGATGTATCGCTAACAGAAATGGGTAAAATTCTGATTACCCCACCTGCTCAAAGTGCAACCGAGACGGTTAGTGCTAAATCCGATAAGCCAGAAACATCGGCAGCTAAGAAAAGTCGGTTGCCCATAACACTATTAGCAGTCGCTGTATTAGCAATCATCGGTATTATTTTGATGCTTGTGATTAATAATTCAGGTACATCATCAATTGAGCCAACTGAATCTGCTAATGTTGCACAAAGTATAAGCTTCCCCACAGAAACAATCGAAATTCCAGCAACACTCGTTTCAACGAATACAGTCATTCCACCAACTGCAACTATAATGCAGGCAAATACAGAGATTCCACCAACAGCAACATATACAAGTCTCCCACCGACTGAAACACTCATACCAACAAATACAAACTTACCCCCGACAGCAACACCAATGCCAAGTGATACAACGATTCCTCCAACAGCGACAGATAGTCCACCAACCCTACCAGCTGCGCCAACCCTTGCTTATCCAAATGGATCACCCGTCATCCTGTACTATAACAATAGCAGTTTTTATGTTTGGAATCCGACTTCTGATAGAATCCGTGCAGGTCAATTCAAATTCGAGGCAATCGACAGCACAGGCAATACATTGGCATATGCGTTTGATGGCTTTAAATGGACTCAATTTTATAGTTTTATTGATGGTGGGAATTGTGCCAAAATTGAACTGACATCAGGGAGTAATTTCCGTCCAGCAGAGTGTCAAGCAATCAATTCAGAGGTAAATTTACAGGCATCCGATACCCAGCTTTTCTGGATACCGCAAGATAACATCAGTGGTTTCCGTGTATTATGGCTAGATGAGGTGATTGCCCTCTGCTCAGTCACAGAGGAACAATGCACATTTAATATCCCATAATTATTTCATATCGTGATAGCGTTGCTCACCACGAGCCAAGTCTTTACCGCGAGCTTTGGCTGTCAAGCGCCCCCCATCCAGAAATAAGTTTTGGGTTTTACGGATTTCGACACGTACCAATTGATCGAGTTTTTCTTTATCCTTGCCCGATACATAAGCCAGTTCATCAGCACGGGTCAAGACGTAGGGATAGGGATTACGTCCTTGTAGTCCGCATTGAGATAATATTAGAGCATGAACAGCATCCACTCGTTCACGGTCACGCGCTACCCATACAGGCAAGTCAACTCGTACAACCCGTGTTGAAAAACCCTGCCCATCACTATTAATTGCCCGTTGCTGATTCGTCACTTTGAGGTAAAAGAAAGCGACTTCATAATTTTCACCACGTTCTTTAAACGCATAATTCTGTGGTGAATTTTGTACCATAATCGCCGAGCGTTCCCCTGGTTTGAGGATATAATCAAAAAATTGTTGGTCATAAAGCCCTTCTAAAGGACCTGTTTGCACAAGTTCACGCTGACGTATGCGGACTTCTTCACCACTTTCCAAGGTCATCAAAAACAACAACTGCATGAAGCGTTTACTACGGTAGGGGTTATCAATATAACCAATCAAGGATGCGCCTGCATCATGTAATTGCACCATCGCCGCAATATAATCGGTTAGTAAATCTTCACCGCTATAGCCTTCATTACTTGGCAAATACATCAAGCGGTTATCATAAAATACAACTAAGGGAGTCACTTCACCCTGTCGTTTACGTTCCCATGCTTCTTCTGCCAAAGATCGCATTTCTGCAACGGTACGACGGTCATCAACTGTCCCATTACGAATAACACCACCATAGCGGTCATGCACATATTTTTCGTGATATTCCAAATAAGGTTGGCTAATTGCTTCGGGGATACGGTCAGAGCCATGATGATAAATATACATGCCAATATTCAGTAAATAATAATGCACAGGGGCTTGTTCATCGGGATAAACTTGAGACCCATCAGCCGCCAGAATAGTTGCTTGTACAGGCGTTTCGGGCGCAGGGGTAATTAAATTAATAGGTTCAGCGTTATTGAGTTCAAGGGGTGCAGCCCCACGATACCCACTGACATCAGGTTGACGTATCCATTGCACATGTTCATAAACCTCATCCAAATTGGTTGATGCTTCAAAAATTTGAGTCGCCAATTCAAGGCGGTCATTCAAATCGAAATCTAATTTTTCGATCATCCCACCCATTTTAGTGACCTGTGGCATCACTTTATTAAATTCTATTCCCATATGCCCTCTATATCCTCACATTTATTCATTAAGTTTTGCACATCCGTTCTAAATCGTCAAGTTATAACGTCATTTTTTGCAATGTTGCGTAATACTTATAAAAAACTTGTAAAAGAATCTTGGCAAACACCAAATTTATTGTCATAATACATTTCAACTTATACAAATCCTCTTAATTTCTACTTAAAGTTACTTTGGTTTCTTAGTTTTTATTTTTAGTTTGTGAATAAATTTGAAACCTTAGCAATGGAGTAGATATGGCAATACAATCTTTTCAATTTGAAGTCGCACACAATAGCATCTCACATGAAGTTATTTTTGCTGGTGACAATGTTCGTTTAGCGGGTCAAATCGATTACCCTAATCGACCAGTCCCCAACAATGGTTATCCATTACTATTCATTCTACCGAATGCGTGTTGTACAGGTAGACATGGGTTTAATGATCATGCTCAAATTGGAAATAAAGCAGGTTTTGCAGTCTTTCGGTGGGACAAACGCGGAACAGGTCACAGTGCATCAGGTGGACAAGGTTATGCAGAACAAGATGCCATCAACGCTTACGAAACTGCCATTCACCAAGCCGATATTAACCCAAATCAAGTTGTGATCTGGTCACAAACCGATGCCTCGCTCCTCCTCGGCGAAAACTATCAAGGGTTCAAAGCTGTTCAAAAACCAATGGGTGTTATTCTATCGGGCAATATGCTTGATGAGAACAACATCACCAAACTGGAAACCCGCATTTTCTGTGTCACAGGTGAACGCGACTGGAATTTGGCATCACGCTATGCGATTAACGCATCCATTGTTCACAATAAAACATACAACCTCAATGCAGGTTCATATATCGCACAATTTGCCAATCGTAAGTTGATTGATACCCGTAACAACTTATTTCACGCTGGCGCAGAAGCCACCATCCATGACTGGTTAAGTATTTTATGCCAACCTTCACTGTCGATCTAAACGGTTATAATGCCCTTGTCACAGGTGCAGGGGCTGGCATTGGTAAAGCAGTTGCTCATGCCCTTGCAAAAAGTGGCGCAACCGTTGGTGTCAACGACCTCAATATCGAGCGAGCCGAAGATGTAACTGAAGAAATCCAAGCGGAGGGTGGCAAAGCTGTCGCCCTGCATGGTGATATTTCCAATCGTTTTCAAGTCTCCAATATGATTGAGCGCGCCCGAGATGCCTTTGGCAAAATCGACATCCTCATTAATACTGCTGGTATCTTCAAAGCAGAACCGATGTTACTGATTGATGAGTGGGATTGGCGACGACAAATTGAAGTCAATACCATTGGTACATTTTTCTGTATGCAGTTGGTCGGGCGTGTGATGGCTGATGAAGGCGGTGGAATTATTGTTAATCTCGCCTCAACCGCAGGTCATAATGATTATATTGATGAAGGCATAGGGTATGTCGCAGGCAAAACAAGCATTATTGGCATGACTCGCCAAGCCTCAAAGGAGCTCGCGCCTCATAACATTCGCGTTAATGCGATCTGTGCAGGCAATATCAACGAATCCGATATGCCAGAAGTCAAGCCAGAAGACACCCTACTCAACCGCATCGGGACACCCGA
>CAYGTY010000011.1:38136-42153 GCA_964352825.1 uncultured Anaerolineaceae bacterium | reverse complement strand
CAAGATTTTTACTTCGCCACGATACGAGGCATCAATCACCCCTGCCATCGTATGCAAGCCTGCTGATGCAACACTAGAACGGTCTTTCACTAATCCCACATAACCCAGTGGGATTTCCAAATGTAAGCCTGTCTCGACTAATATCCGTGCTTGCGGTTCAACGAGATATTCACCAATCGAATATAAATCATAACCTGCATCACCCAAGCGCGGTGCAGCGAAATCAATATCCAGTGCTTGTAATTTTTCATTTTTGTAAACGCGCATCAAATCCCCTATTTTATATTAAAATCAACTCAGGTTGATGTTCACCTGAATATGCTAATTCACCATCAATCAATAACTGAACATGATAATCTTGGTGGGCTTTTGGCAAGCGCATCACAAGGTCGGAATCATCAAAGGTAAACATCTCATCTTCCCAATGGAATAAATCATTGTCGTCGTGTGTAATAGACACTTGTACATGGAAAGGTTCACAATCCCCTTTTTTCTCACAGGGGTTAAAACGGAAGCGTATCTCGGTTTCTGTCATTTGTACATCTTCGACATAGATCCATTTCTGATTAAAGAGTTGGAAGTCGCGTCGTGCAGTAATCTTATCGCGCCACTTGCGCCAAACATCACCCGATACCAAGCTTCGTAAAGTCTCATATTCAGCATTAGACCGCACCCAGATAAATTGTAAACTCTCCAAACCCATACGGTCAGGAATAATCACCTGTGCCTCACGGGAACGCATAATCTCATCCCGTTCATCAGGCATAAACCATGAATCATGGTAAATCAAATCAAAGGGCAAATCACGGAAATAAGCAGGTGTTTTATAGGTTTTCTTGGTTTGCACAGGATTGCCATCACTAAAGCGGGAGTCAGGATGGCAAATCACCGCCTCAAAGTCAAACAATAGATAAACAGGTATCGGGCAATAATTGTCACCTGTTTTTTCGATTGGGCGGAATCCCTCACGGCGAAACAGCCCAGGGGTACGTGGTCGGAAGAACAAGCGGACAAATTTATCCCAACGCCCGTGAAAATCTTCTCCCATCTCATGAGGCGATAAAATCTCCTCACTTTCGAGCATCTCTGCCACCCGATGAATATCCGTAAAATAAAACAAAAAGTATGTCCACCAATAGCGCGACCCCAACCAATCTTCACTGCGGAGCTTTGTTATCTCACGACGGAAAGCCGAGGCATTGCGTTTTTCATCTTTATATGTCCGTGAGCTAGATGAACTTTTCGCAGGCTTAAATGGTGAGGTTTCAGCAATTTCTGGTGACAATGACCCTGTTGATGTTCGCGCGCGAAATGCTTGTCCAGCAGAAATATCACTCAATAAATCCCTGAACATTGCCGAATAATTATCTAAATCTGTAAAATCAAGATAATTCAAATGTTCCAAAATTAGAGGGATTTCGGCATCAGCTTGTACCAATAGCGGAATCACGCGTTTACCTTTGCGTAACGACCGTAATTGTTCCGCACGACACCATTGTGATGAGTAGGACGAGTGGGTCATCAAAGCAATCGCCGCGTCACAATGTTCAATCGCTTCTTCGATGTTGACCGACCAGGTCGCGCCACCCGGAATTTCTTCCAAATCCAACCACACACTAAAGCCCACTGCTTGCAAATCATCTCTGAGGCGAACCGCTAAATCACGCCCGTCCTTACGACCATATGAGATAAATATCTTAGTCATGTTTGCCATCTTGTATCCTCAGTTGTTGATACCTGTTCGCTAAGGTCTGCCATATCTCTATGTCCCAATATCCTCGTGCCGAACCTGATGGCGACGGTAAGACATAAATTTTTGTTTGCTCAATTGTCTTCTTCTGACATCCATACGCCACTTTATGACGCGAGGGAACACCTGCCCAAGCCCGATAAGCCCGTTTGCTGGTAAATGCTAGAATCTGCGGTTGATAAGTCTCTATTTTTTGCGTAAGTCCTACACCGTCAAAATCTGCCTGTGACAAAACATCATCATTACCCACTGCTTTTTTTGCGACATCCGTCAGCCCAATGCCATATGCAAGAACCTCATGAAAATCAATGGGGTCAAGTTGATGCGGTGTCATTCCAACCTCATACAATGTTTTCCAAAAAGCATTTGTTGGGTTGCCATAATATGCGCCAATATCTGCCGATTTTTCACTGGCAGCCGTTCCACAAAAGATAACCGTCAAGCCTGTTTGTAATACATCTGGGAGAACATCATTCATACAAGTTCAACAACCTTTGCAGAGTCCCGACGGTCAGCAGGTGGTATATAATGCAAACCAATACGTCTTTCCGAACCGACTGTCCATAATTGAGTCGCATCCACATAATCAAGCTGGCTGAGGAGCGGAATAATGTAACGCGCATATTCATTCAAACCACTTGGCAAATTCTGTGGCAAGACATACCCTGTCCGTGTAACATAATTCCACAAATCCATCAAAAGGGATTGTGACAAAAATATCGGCTTGGGGCTTTCATTCACCCGCAGCACTAAATTCCGTCCGCGTTGATTTTTACCTTTTGCCACCCCAACATGAAAACGCTCAATTTGTTTATCAAAAGGGCGAATTGTTGGTTTATTTTGAATCAAGCGTTGTATGTCACGCCAGAATTTATCAAAATTGACATGTTGAGTTTGTTCATTCAGCCAAATTCTGACAGAACGGACATTGCGTTTTTGCGGAGCATAAGAATTATTAGCTTCATCCAAATGGACATAGACAATAATCGGTAAGGGGTTCAGATAGGCTTCCATCATCGGGCGTATATCGCGTTCCCAATCAAGGTTCTCATCATCTTGACCCAATGCAGGGAAGGACGCGGAGGTAATACCATATTCGCTATGGGTAGCGACAAACTTCTTCAAGCCATCAGCGATATGTTCAGTACGAACATTGGCGCGATAGTGGCGTTTTTCAGGAAAATTGAGAATCCATTTATGCGCCGTTTTATACAGCAATAATTGACCAATCTCAAAACGGTCTTGCTGGCACAAATCTTGATATTGGCTAAACATGTCAGGGAAAAATCGCTTAAAGTCAAACGATATACCACTTCCCATCACGCCTACTGTATTTACAGGATTTACCAGTACCTGCGCTGGACTTTGATAGTGTTCACCGACTACATAAACTATCATGAACTTCCATTCGTCGTTAAATGATTATGTGTCTATCTTAGCACCGAATGGTAATTTGTGAATAGAGATTAGAACATATTTTCGTAATTTATAACCACTTCACAACAATAGTGTTATGCGCCACGCACCCATTTAAGATTTTTGCGATGTGTTTCTTGGTAAAAATCATCAAGATTAGGCGGTGTTGGGAAGTCATCGTCACCCAGTAATTTATGAAAATAAGCAATCGTATTATCAAGACAGTCGCGCCCGATTATTGTTCCATGTGCTGGGATTGTCTGTTGAAGCCCGTCTTGATTTGCCCAACGTTCTAATAACTGTACCCAATCACGGACATCGCTATCTTCTTCGATAACAGGCATCGGTGTTTCCATCACATCACCCCCAAGCAAGATACCCAACTCAGGCAACCAACCCACAATGCAATCTTGCGTATGCCCCGGCAAATGATGCAATTCAAGTGTAATGCCACCCAAATCACATATCATCTGTTTTTCAAATGTTAGATTAGGTGCAATCAATTCAACTTCATCCCATTGATTGGGTTGTTCTCGTTTCATTTTTTCGAGGGTTTCAGGTACATCTAAATCAAAACGTTCACGGCAATACGTCTGACCAATAATTCCATATTGCTGACCCGACAATCCCTTAGTCCCCCAAATATGATCCCAATCAGCATGGGTGTAAACAACATAATAGGGTTTGTCACCAATAATCGACATCGCATCACGCATATCATTCGGATGAGACAGTGTATCCCATACAACAGCATATTGGTCACCCATAATTACTGCACCACGCACACTATATTCGGGTAACACCACATCAACAATCCAAAGGTTATCATTTATCTGTGTGAGTTGAGCCAT
>CAYGTY010000011.1:33235-38036 GCA_964352825.1 uncultured Anaerolineaceae bacterium | reverse complement strand
ACTTAGGCTATGATGAGCCTAAACCTGATTCATCTGCGGTTGTGGATACATCCAAGTCTGGGAATAAACGGAATGTATTGAGCACATTCAATAGGGAATATTCCTCAGCAGAAGCACCTTGTAAGTCCACATCAGTATCACTGATACGGGCATTCGCAACATGAAGGCGATTATCACCACCATTTAATAAGATAGCTAAACCACTTTCAGGTGCGCCATCTAGTGTTGTCAGTTTATAGGACACTTCGTAACCAGCAACACCGTCAATATCAATCGCTTCGACAGTCAATGCTTCGACACCAGAACGCCAACTTTCCACCCAATCAATCGCATCATCTTCGTTCTCGAGTGCGACATCCACGGTTTCGACAACCATCGTCACATCATCACCTGTAATGGTCGCAGGCAGACCGTCCGCACCATCAGTAACTTGCCATGTCTCAGGGAAACGAATCAAATGTTTATCTGAGTTATCAAAGTAACCAGACCAAGCAAAGGGTGTACCAACATAGGCATCAACTCGATCAACATTATTAATCATGCCCTCGAGTAAGAATTTGAGTTCTTCAGGTGCATTTTCTGCCGTGACAACACGAACACTATAAATTTCACCATCTTCAACCCATGATTCTTGACGCGCAATATAATTGGCACGCGAGCGTGTTAAGTTAAAGTCAATCACAACGCGACCTTCATCAGTCACTTGGCGATTGGTTTCTTCCCAACTGTTATAATCGCGCCATGTCTGACCAAGCCAAGTATCACTGAAATATGCACTCAATGCACTGCCATCAGCAGGTGCTTCTTCAGCACTAATCACACGGGCTTCAATAACACTCAGTGCATCGCTATTACCAAAACTCGCGCGAACTTCGCTGGGGGTATTGGTCTGTACAGTCGGGGTCCAACCTGTTGGAACACCAACAGTCAAAAGCCCAGACGGATGCAAGTAGGTACTATCAAAATTAATTTGTGCCACATCAGGTGGTGGCGGTAAAGTTGGAAGCGGAACATCCGTTGGTTGGACTGCCTCAGGTGCAGTTTGTCCAACATTGCTTGTGAGTAGTGGCAAGACCAAACTCCCTACCATGGCAATAGACATCACAATTCCAAAAACATAAGTAAAACCTTTTGTTGCTTTATTCATCTCTAACTCCAATAAATCCAGTCAAAACGTGCTAATCATACAGTAAAACAGACACCCTGTTAAGCAAGACTTTTTCTTGACATAAAATGGTCACCCAGCATTATCTGCTTGACCTTGACATTCCCATATTTTTACCTAAAATGACCTTATTTGAACCATTAAAAACCATTAAATATCAAGATAGAAAATTGTGTAAGGAAACACTTATATGTCAGAAATAACATTCACCGAAAGACCGCTCACATTAGATGATGCACAAGCATATACCGATACCAAAGCAGCAATCTCGCAGAAAATGGGTACAAATCGCCGTTATGAAGTCGAAACAATCCAAAGCGAATGGCAAGAACCTGGGATGGATATTTCAAAATCATCGTACGGCATATTCTCAGTTGATGGACAACTCCTTGCTTATATTGTTTTATGGGATAATTTTGATACCCCTGTGCATTCTTGGTTAGATTTCGGTGTTCATCCAGATTATCTAGACCATAACCTTGCCACAAAACTATTACAATGGGCTGACGGTAAAAAAGATAATATCATAGAACGCTGTCCACCTGATACCCGTGTTAGTTTCAATGCCAATACAATGGATGGGTATAAAGCAGACGAACAAGCCCTAAAAGATGCAGGATATTCCAAAATTCGTATCAGTTATGAAATGCGGATTGATCTGGATAAACAGCCCTCACCCCCAACACTGCCCGACGGTATCATCATTCATAACTATCGCCACGAAGAGCTAGAAACATTTGTAACCGTATTTCGCGATTCTTTCTCTGACCATTTTGGTTATGTTGAAGAACCTTTCGAGAAAGATGTAGAAGAATTTCGGCATTGGTTTAACACCGACTCACACTTTGACCCTGCATTTGTATTCCTTGCAGTCGATGAAACAACAGGCGAAGTCGCTGGTTACTTACTCGGTTTTAAAGAAGCACATGGTGACCCAACAGTCAGCCATATTGAATTAGTTGGAGTCAGTCGTCAATATCGCCGACGCGGTATTGCACAAGCATTGCTCTATACCGCCTTCAAAGCCTTTTGGGATGCAGGTCAAAAAAGTGTCACATTAGGGGTAGATGGTGATAGCTTAACCAATGCTGTAGCACTATATGAGCGTGTCGGCATGTATATTCTTCATCAATATGTGCGCTATGAAAAAGTATTGCGCGACGGTAAAGAATTAGCAACTGTTTCCGTGGAGTCCTAATGTTACCTGAGAGTTTTTCCAGCAGACCAGCAACGATAGCTGATATTCCAATTGTTGTGGCGATGCTCAATCAAACAACTGATAATGGTCAGGTCGCCTATTTTGCAGATGACTTACAGACAGAATGGAGTACCCCTGATTTTAAGCCTGAGGACTCCACTCACTTAGTTTTTTCAGCAGACAATCAACTCGTTGGATATATTGAAGTTTGGGATATTGATAATCCGCCACTGCGTCCGACGATATGGGGACGTGTTCATCCAGACTTCAACCGAAAAGGCATCGGAACATATTTGATGACATGGGCAGATGAGCGTGCCAAACAAGCGATAGAACGCTGTCCTGATGATATTCAGGTCGTTTATCAGTGTGGATGTGATCATAATCATATCGGCACACAAACATTATTCGAGGCGATGGGATTAAATTATTATCGGGATAGCTGGGATATGGAAATTACACTCACACAAGAACCCGAAATCGAAAAACCTGCTTCGGAGTTTATCATACGTGAGTATCACCACCCTGATGAGTTTCGTGAGGTGATACTCGCCAACGAAGAAGCCTTTGAAGATCATCATGGTTATGTCAAAAAAACACCCGAGCAACATCTTGAGCAATGGCAACACCTCATTGATACCGATCCTTATTTTGACCCGACTATATGGTTTGTCGCTGAACATATCGCATCAGGTGAAGTTGCAGGGGTATCGATTTCCCGCACTCGCTCATGGAATGACCCAACAAAAGCCTATCTCGGTAGCCTCAGTGTCCGTCGCCCCTACCGCAGAAAAGGCTTAGCCAATGCCCTACTCCATCATACTTTTCGCGCTTTCTGGTTACGCGATATTCCAACCATTACTCTTTCTGTCGATGCCAGCAATCGCACAGGGGCAACGGACTTATATCAAAAAGCTGGGATGCAGGTCACACGTCATTTGATGCTCTATGAAAAAGAAATCCGTGCAGGAATCGAATACAGTACGCTTGACTAGAAACATCCAATACATTGCATCGCCATTATAAACGCGGTATTGTTAAGCAAATTTTTGCACAAAGGATACCCCATTTATGGACAATCTCATCTATCAACCGCTCACAAAAATGATTGAAGGGATTCGCAATCGCAAAATTTCTTCGGTTGAATTGGTCGAAGCCCACATTAACCGTATCGAAGCCGTGAATTCCAAACTCAATGCGGTTGTTCAATTCCTGCCTGAACAAGCACTTGAACAAGCACGAAGAGCCGACCATGCAATTGCGAGAGGGCGTTCAACCGGGGTTTTACAAGGTATCCCAATGACCATTAAAGATTCGCTGGATACCGCTGGAATTATCACCACAGCAGGGACACTGGGGCGCAAAGATTATGTACCACAAAAAGATGCCACAGTTGTCTCACGATTAAAAAATGCAGGCGCAATTTTACTAGGCAAAACCAACACGCCCGAATTAACTCTCTTGATGGAGACCGATAACAAAATCTATGGACGTACCAACAATCCATATGATGAAACTGTTATCCCAGGGGGCAGTAGTGGCGGTGCAAGTGCCATTATAGCAAGCGGTGGTTCACCTTTTGATATTGGGACAGACTATGGTGGTAGTATCCGTCAGCCCTCTCATTTTTGCGGTATTGCAGGCATCAAACCGACACATGGGCGTGTTCCGCGTACAGGACACATCCTTGATTATCGCGCTGGTTTGACTGAATCCTATCAAACCATAGGACCGATGGCGCGTAGCGTTGCAGATTTAGATGTGTTGCTTCCTATTATCTCAGGACCTGATGGCATCGACCCATATATCCACCCTGTTCCACTTTATGGTGCAGCAAGCGTTGACCTCAAGGCATTGCGTGTGGGCTACTTCACAGACAATCATATCGCGACCCCGATTCCAGAAATTATTGATGCCGTTCATAATGCTGTCAAAGCAATTACAAAACGTGTCGCAAGTGTTCAAGAAACACCACCCACAGGATTAGAACGCACAGAAGCCATATGGCGCGGGATTGCAGGAGCAGATAACGGCAAAGTCTATCATGAAACCCTCGAAAAATGGGGCACAACCGATGTCGATTTGGAGTGGATTTATAAATTAACCCCAATTTCGACTGCCGAATTGACAGATTTACTACTGGAATTAAGCGATTATCGTCAGAAGATGATGGCATTCATGGCAGATTATGACGTGATTATCTGTCCAGTAAACGCCGATGTCGCACCCAAACACGGCACATCACGCCAGAATATTGGTAACTTTAGCTATGCTTATCACTTCAATCTCACGGGGCATCCGAGTGCGGTTGTCCGTGCTGGTGCATCACAAGGTGGGTTGCCAATCGGTGTACAGGTCGTCGCAAAACATTGGCGCGAAGATATTGCACTGGCTGTTGCTAAAGCCATTGAGCTTGAACTCGGAGGATGGCAAGCTCC
>CAYGTY010000011.1:0-33135 GCA_964352825.1 uncultured Anaerolineaceae bacterium | reverse complement strand
TTGCACTGGCTGTTGCTAAAGCCATTGAGCTTGAACTCGGAGGATGGCAAGCTCCACCGCTGTAAGTCAGGTAAATTCAAGGTATAGAATATGATAGATGAGAATATTTTTGAGATATTATTGGTCTTAAACTTAGGTAGTTATGTTTGGTTGATTATGTTTTTTGCATTCAACGGTATAGGCATTCCGATGATCAAATTTAGTATAGCTAAATGGATTTTTACGATTATAGTATGTTCATTTCAGCTTATTCAAGTCGCATTAGCAAATCATAATTGGATTGCCTCACTTTTCTTACTTGCGATTGGTGGAAAGTTGGCAATAGCTGACTTAATGTATTTTCCAGATGAACTAGAAAACTCTCACTTGAAAAAGGCATCAGTTATTAGTGGGATAATGATTCTGACTGGATTGATTGCTGCTTGGATTATCTGAGATGTAATTAGTAATCGAATCTGAATCAGGCATTAGCAAGCTCCGCCTCTGTAAATTCATACAAAATACCATCGGGTATCAGAATTTCCGCTATAATCAGAACATCATTGACTCATCAGGATAGATTAATCATGGACATTCTCGATACCCACATCACGCCCAGCAGTGACCGCTTCCAACAGAACAAAGCCCATAATCTGCAACTCAAGCAGGAACTCAGCAATACCCTTGAACGCATCCATCAAGGTGGTGGCGAGAAATATCAACAACGCCATCGTGAACAAGGCAAGCTCTTTGTCCGTGACCGCATTGATAAGCTCATTGATAGAGGGTCAGCTTTTCTTGAAGTTGCGCCACTCGCAGGCAAAGACCTATATCACGACGCACAAGGCAATATAATTGATACACCATCAGGTGGCATTGTGATAGGTATCGGACGGATTTCAGGCATCGAATGTATGATTATCGCCAATGATGCGACGGTCAAAGGTGGAACGTATTTCCCAATTACAGTCAAAAAACACCTCCGCGCCCAACAAATCGCACTCGAAAACAACCTACCCTGCATCTATCTGGTGGATAGCGGTGGCGCATTTTTGCCGATGCAAGATGAGGTGTTCCCTGATGTCGATGATTTTGGACGCATCTTCTACAATCAAGCCATTATGAGCGCACAAGGTATCCCTCAAATTTCCGCAGTTATGGGAAGCTGTACAGCAGGCGGTGCATATGTCCCTGCGATGTCTGATGAAACGATTATCGTCAAAGGCACAGGGACAATTTTCCTCGGTGGTCCGCCATTGGTCAAAGCCGCCACAGGTGAAGAAGTCACAGCCGAAGAATTAGGCGGTGCTGATGTCCATACGCAAGTCTCTGGTGTAGCAGACCATTACGCCGAAGATGATGACCATGCGATACAAATCTTGCGCGATATTGTCGCCACGCTAAATATCACAAAACGGGTCGAGCTTGATGTTCACCAACCTGAAGACCCTCTTTATCCAATTGAAGACCTGTACGGCATTATCCCGACCACCTTCCGTGAAAGTTATGATGTGCGTGAAGTGATTGCGCGACTCGTGGATGGAAGCGAATTCCGTGAATTTAAAGCCAATTATGCGACAACCTTAGTCACAGGGTTTGCACGAATCGAAGGCTATCCTGTCGGCATCATCGGCAATAATGGCGTACTCTTTAGCGAAAGCGCACTCAAAGGCGCACACTTCATCGAACTCTGTACCGCACGCAACATCCCGCTACTCTTCTTGCAAAATATCACAGGCTTTATGGTCGGCAAAGAATATGAAGCAGGTGGTATCGCAAAAGACGGTGCAAAGATGGTTCATGCTGTCGCTAATGCAAGAGTCCCCAAGCTAACTGTTGTGATTGGTGGAAGTTTTGGTGCAGGCAATTATGGCATGTGCGGACGCGCCTATTCACCACGCTTTCTATGGATGTTACCCAATAGCCGAATTTCGGTCATGGGAGGTGAGCAAGCTGCTAATGTGCTACTGACTGTTAAACGTGACCAACTCGCACGACGCAATCAAGATGATATGAGCGAAGACGAACAACAAGCCTTCAAAGACCCCATTCTCAGCAAATACGAAACCGAAGGTAGTCCCTATTATTCATCTGCGCGCCTCTGGGATGACGGCATCATCGACCCTGCTCAACTACGGCGCGTCCTCGGTCTTGCCCTGAGTGCCTGTTTGAATAAACCCGCTGAAGATACACAATATGGGGTGTTCAGGATGTAGTATTTTAATGACAGCAATGGTCCTCACCCATTGCACAGAAGCACGAAGCATTAATTTCGACATCGGCACGAGCCAGAGCAATATTCAGTTGAGCGCGCACGGTCTCAGCTTCAGCTAAGTTTCCTTGTTTTTCAAGACAGGACACATATCCAAATAAACCCCATACATTATTCGGATGTTGCATTGGACGATAAACGGTCTGGTCTAAGCCCAAATCAGCACGATAGACAGTAATGGCTTCGTCAATATGCCCTTGCTCAAGTAGTAGTGCGCCGAGCGCGTGACGGGTTGGCATCATCCAGCCCCAAGGTTCTGCATAGAGTAAGTGGTCATCCAGATAAACTGCTTGACGCAGGTGGTCAAAGGCGATCTCATAATTCCCTTTGTGATATTCAACTTCCCCATTCATCATTGCTTCAGCAACTTTGAGAATGTCGATACAGGTGTTGTTGAAGATATAACGCTCTTCAATCACATTATCTTCAGCCACTTTAAATTCAAGCCGTTCTGCATCGGCTTCATCAAAACGATGTAATGTAGCAAAAGCAATCGCCCGTGCATAATGTAGCATGGCGATCGTGTTACAGTAGAGTGCTTTATCTTCTGGAAAGGGTTCTTCTAATATGTCTTCCCACTTACCAAAGCGTATCAAGACATGTAACTTCATCGAAACCATACCTTCGAGTGAGTACGCCATCGGGGGTTCTTCTAAAGACAAAAGGTCATGATGCACCAATGCCAGCATCTCATCCGCCGCTTCCATCGAGGTTTTGTATTGTCCTAAAAACATAGCCGAATACATTTTGAAGTGAATATCATGGGCGCGATATAACGTATATTCATTGATTTCACCATCCCGTTCGGCAAATTTATTGTCAACCTCAATCGCACAATTATTCGCAACAACTGCGTTATAGTAATCTCCGCATAAAATATCAATATGAGACGGCATATGCTTCAAATGACCTGCATCAGGGACTAAGTCACGTAATATGTCAGCCGCGCGCAATGCTTTTTCTGGTGTGGGTGACATCTCCATCACATGGATATAGATATGCAATAATCCAGGGTGTGGCTCGGCATTTGACGATTCCACTTGAGCAATCCCAAGCTCTAACACCGCAATCGCTTCCAGTGTATCCGCGCCGTCGGCAGGTTGCCCTGTCGCCAAATCCCACAATTGCCAAGGTGTTCGATTAATCAGAGCCTCTGCAAATAGCGTCGCAACATCCCAATCGTCTGGATAGGCTTGATAAACCAAACGCATCGCATTGGAATAATCCGTATTCCAACTTTCGAGGATTTCTTCTTCGTCCACACCTTCTTGTTTAAAGCGTTTCTCAAGGGCTTGAATGAGTGCGACTTCAACAGAGGTCACCTGGTCAAGAAATTGATAAGCTTGCAAAATCGCTTGACGAGCCAATCTCATCGCACGGGCTATCATTTTTGCCGAAAAGACTTCCCAGCGTTTGTTATAATTACAGCCGACTCCATACGCAATCCCCCAATATCCCATCACACATTGAGGGTCATTTTCCACACATTTTTGAAAACACTTGACTGCCTCATCATGATTGTAGCCATATAACCACATCAAGCCCCTATCAAACCAAATCTGCGCCTCAGGTGAAGCGGTAGTTATTTTGCGTGAATATGTGCCTAAATCATAATACTCATCCATCTTCCTGTCCTTGTCACTTAATTCGTACTTTATCCCATCAATAATTAAACACTATACATGGTGATTTATAGGTCTAAGTTTACATCAACCTCTTTATAAATTTATTGGACAAAGCATTAAGCCGCTAGTACCTCTATTTATAGCATAATCTTGACGCATAAATTTAGCTATCAGAGTGAAAAACGTGATTCACAAAATTAGAACTCAATAATCCAACAAAACCTTTGCTCAGTTTTTACGTTATAGTTAGTGAAGATTAGTCAAGGAAATATAAGATGACAGACAACATAGACCCACAACCAACAGAAACCAGCGAAGACCAAATCACACGCCATGCGCCCAACTGGTATCAAAATTGGCGTGACCGTATCCATTCGTGGGTAAACAAGAATAGTGATAGCCTGATTGCAGATATTGTCTTATTTGTGCCTGATATGTTCATGCTGACAGTACGCTTGATTGGTGATAAGCGTGTGCCATTTTTGGTCAAAGCACAACTCATCCTATCCGCTATCTATGTGATGAGTCCTTTAGATTTCATCCCCGAAGGCTTAACCAATGTAATAGGCTTAGTGGATGATGCCAGCGTACTTGCTTTAACTCTTTATTGGGTGCGGAATGTGATTAACATCGACCCACAAATCCTAAAAGACAATTGGGTTGGCGAAAATGACCTCAATGATGTGATTCAAGATGTACATCAACGCGTCAATGATAATGCCAATAAATTATTCAGTGGCGAGATGTGGAGTAAAATTCGCGGTAAGTTTGATAAATCCGATGAATCGCCCCATCAACAGTTGCGCGATAAAATACAGTATCGCTCACCACAATTGGGTAAAAAGAAAACACCGATTGATATTGAATAAGGACAATAAATGGAAATTAAAATTGGCTTTGCAGACATTAAGGGCGTACAACTCTATTATGATGCCCAATACAACCAAAGCCATTATTCCAAATACGGTGCACCTCCCCAATATAGAACATCCACAACACTTTCACTCTGTTATTGATGAGTTTCTTCCTTGAAGGATAATTACATATTCTAGTGCTTACATAGTGCGATATTAGCTTTGCTATGTTACAATACCGCAAGGTTCAGTAAACAGATTGGAACAGTAACTATGGGCAATTATAAAGTGTTGCTCGTTGAAGATACAATCATTTTGGCAGATATGGTCATTGAAGCATTAAAGCATATCCCAGAGCTTGAAACAGACCATATAGCTGATGGATTCGAAGCGGTCGAATACCTTGATAAAACACAGCCAGACCTCGTTTTGCTCGACTTAAATATTCCAGGGCAAAGTGGCTGGAAAGTCATGGAGTTCATCAAGAAGAAATATGGCGAAGGAACAATCAAAGTCATCGTAATGACAGCCCAGAGTGACAGTGCCAATAAACTCGTCGGGAAACTACAAGGTGTCGAGAGATACCTAGTCAAACCAATCCCGCCACGCGAGATGCTGACAGCCATACGCGAAATTCTGGGAATAGAATAAAGCATCACTCTACAAATATTACAGATGCACTCTCAACATTAATTAAATTCTTAATTATGAATTCATATAAATATAGATTACATCTATGCTACCTCGATAATACTCATTGAAATATAGATTACAATATAGCTATATCATTTATTATTTTAAGGTTTGCAATTATGGTGAGTCTATCAGAATTAAATATTTTAATTGTTGAAGATGATGCAGATATTGGGAAATTGCTACAATTCAATCTGAGTAAAATCGGTATTGAGGCATTCCATGCCAAAAATGGTCAACTAGCCCTCGACTATCTTGCAGAGAATCAACCTGACTTAATCTTGTTAGACCTCAATTTACCACAAGTCACAGGCTGGAAAGTGCTGGAATATGCAAAACAACAGTATGGCAGTGGCAATTTCTATGTGATTGTCATTACAGCAAATACAGATGAAGTCAATCGCCTAGTCGGCAAGATGCAAAGTGTCACTCAGTATATTCAAAAACCATTTACAGCTGATCATGTACTCGATATGGTGTGTGATATTCTGCAAATAGACCCTCAATAAACATGGCACAGGATAATAATGAGCGATATGAGGATATCCTCAAACGCATCGCCAATCGAAAACCATTTGAAACCAACAAAGACACAAAAAAGCCATCATCAGTTTATGATAAGATTATTGATTCCCTTAACATATATGATACGATTGCCCGCCTTACACAAAAAAAATATCAGCATATTATCTGTCATGGACCGAAAGTTGTGGCTCAGAAAGAGTGGTCAGGTGTTGTTATTTGGTATCGCCCAAAAGGATACTACGGATACCAGCGGCTTTATCTATTAGGTGCATGGATTCATCAAGTTAGTGAAAACATTCAACTCACTATCGGGATTCGAGAATTACCCTATCGTGCCGCAGTCTATAATCCAGAGGGGTATTTTGCATCAATACGAAAAGGCTTCACATTATTCTATGACGATGATGGACACCCACCCTCTCCCGACGATATCATTCTATTTGAGTCGATTTATACAACAAAAGAGCGTCTAACATTACGTCAAACGCTCGAAAAATGTCTATCCCAATGGCAACAAGAAATCGAAACAGATTAGTCATCATCCTCTTCAAAGACAATATCTGTCATCAAATCAGACGCAGCAAGGTCATCTAAAGAGATACCGCCTTCATCTTCTTGCACCAACATACTCACCCCTTGTTTGAGCCGTTCACCACAGACCAGACATTCAGGGTCACGTTGAATCTCAATCCAAATACCCGTATGAGGGTCACTGATATGGTCTTCAATAATATCCATATAATTATTGGTGACAATAATGGTATTCGATGGCATTTCGTCATGGACATCGGTTCCGCGCAATAATTCATTGAGAATCAAATCGGTTTGAATACCTGCAACCTTGGTCACATTCACCCATAATCCAGGTTCAGCATCGAGTGTCCCTGTTTCGCCAATCATGCCATAATCGAGTTCACCTGTGGGATTCATAGATACTTTAATTCCCTCACGCGTTGCCTCTGCCCAACAGGCATAACATGGTCCATCAAAAGGTCTAATAATGATATGGTCTCCACCCTCACCACGCTCATAGACACCTGCATAAGATGCACTTAAGCGTAGTTCTAGACATTTTTCATTAATCGCATATTTGACTTGTTCATTATCCACAGCAACCACAAGAATATCAATGTCATCCATGATGTCCCAGTGTTCTTCAATTAGACCTTCGCGCACATCAATATTGGCATCAGGGTTACGATGGCGGATTAAATCAGCCACAGCTTCCGCTTTATTCACCCCAACATAGCGTAAATCAGCGACATGCCGTGTGACATTGCCTGCTTCAACAATATCATTATCGACAAGTACCAAGTTGCGAACACCACTCATTGCCAAGCTCAAAGCAACAAAACCACCACCTGACCCCAAGCCAACCACACCCACTTTTTTCTGTGCGAGAATCTCTAAGTTATCTGCCCCAATGAGTTGTTCAACACGATCCCAAGTATTGCTCATATTAAGTCGCCTCTTCCTCTGTTGTGTCTTCAGTATCTTCTTTTACATCATCCGTCTCAGAATCAACTTCCGCTATATCATCAGAAGGCGTATCAATTTCATCTTCTGATTGACTATCGTCTGCAATTGATACATCCTCTTCATCGTCCATCACAGGGATTGTAATTTTTGATGGTTGGCGGAAACCGAGATGTACTTCTATAGCCTGTACGAAATCCGCAAGGTAAAGGTTTTCATTCCATTCCCAATCATCAGGCATATCAATAGGGGAAGACCGCTCCCACAAGTCTGCAAATGCTTGATACTCGTCGGTCAAGTCAAGTCCTTCAAACGAAGGCGACATCCGAGCTTGTGGTGGGACATGCGGATAATCTGCATCGGTAACTAAGAGCAAAAGTTGACGCGCACCTTGACGAGCAACAATAAAACATACCTCGAGTGGCACATCATCAGCTTCCCATAAAATCAGGGATGAAATCCACGCCCCATCTTGTTCCAGCTTGAGGTATTCTTGATTCAGCCGTTCCTCGTAGACGACATACCATGCGTATTTCATCATCTGTGGTAATTCCGATTCATCAACAACTTTAGGATGAAGCGGTTGGAAAACACGGACATCTTGATGGATATACCACCAATCGACTCGCATGTCAGATTCTCCACTCATCGGCACAGTAATATAATTCACTTCAACATCTGATGTACCAATAATAGGGGCATGTCCAATCGTGACAATCGGGACAAGCAGATATTGCATATCAGGTTCATCATCTAAATAATTCAGGGCTGTCATCAAATCACCGTGACTCGGTTGTATCATTGACCCCGGTTGTTTATGCCAGTCCCCAAGATATAATATTGGGATGTCGAAACGCTCTGGCAATTTATCTGTACCACGATGTTGTTTACGATAGAATTCCCAATTTTCACGCAACCACCAACGCACTTCTTCTTGAATATCGTCACCTTGTTGGAAGGTATGCGACCGACGAATGGCTGTCTCATCAGGCGAAATCGTATCCAATACATAAATAGTAGGTAAACCTTCGGGTGTATCATCTTCAATTACAAACCCAATCATTGCCTCACCTGTCTCATCAGCAAGGTACTGACGTGCAGCCGATAACATCTTATCTACTGCTCGCTGTGATAAAACCAAATTGGGTACTATACCCCTAGAAATCATAGCCATCCCTCGTAAACGCCTCTGCAAAAACTCAAATTCATACTGCATGAGCTTCCGAAATTCTGCGGGCTCATCTTGTGTCTGCATCACTATCGTCTCCGTCGGCGTGGTAGAGGCGTGCTAGATTTTACTCGCTCTTCAATACCAGGCCACTTCCCTGTAGAGCGCCATGTATAATACGCATACATCCATTGCACTGCCCACCCTGCGACGGTCACAGCAGTTGATTTTGCAGGATTCCAACCATATTGTTCGCCGTCTTTAGGATTAAATAGACACAGTTGTCCATCTTCATATTGATGTTTCTCGCTATAAATGCGAGGTTTAATACAGTATGCTTCTGCTGGGCGGTTTGGATATTCCTTAGGATAGACAATCTTAAGCGTATGATAGGGCGAGTCAAGAATATTCATATTAATCTCGACTGTTCCCTGCCAATATAATAATCCGCCGAAAGGTGGAACAACTAACTTAAAGGTATTACTAAATGTGGCTTTCATCGCTTCCACTTCCCAGACTAGACGCGATGACACATTTTTACGCGAACCCCACCAATTTGACATATTGTTAACTCCGAAACAGGACTATTTCTGTCATATTATTCACTGTATTGCGAAAAAGACTGAATGTCTAGTATAACCATTTAACAATCCAGATACTATCAAGTATATCCGATTATTCTAGCGTAATATCAAATTTAACCTGATGCAACATTAAAACTCGCATAGATTAACTTCAATCTCAGCAACTTAATAATATTAATTTGATAAATTTGCAAAAGTGAAATTTACCACAAGCGTGGACACCTTCTTAAACAATCTGGTAAAACTATTGTAGTAGATTGGGAACGGATAGCTTAGATAACGATATAACCCATCCCCAAAAACAACATTCATATATATAAATCCTATATGGGATTTTATTTAAACGCAAGGAGATGCTACATGGCATTCAAACAATTCCCATCTGTCACACTCATTATTGTCTTTATGGTGAGTCTATTCAGCTTACCCGCACTCGCACAAGATGATATGCTTACGGTTTACTCAGGTCGTTCCGAAAGTTTAATCGGTCCATTACTTGACCAGTTTACCGAAGATACTGGAATTGAGGTTGAAGTTTTATATGGTGGCACAAGTGCAGTTGCCAACCAACTCTTAATTGAAGGCGAAAATAGCCCTGCTGATGTATTTATCTCACAAGACGGTGGCGCATTAGGCGCATTAGCCAAAGAAGAAATGCTAATGGAATTACCAGAAGCCACACTTGAAACAGTCACTAACCCCTCATTTGTCTCCCCAGATGGTGTTTGGGTCGGCTTAAGTGGTCGCGCAAGAGTATTGGTTTATAACCCTCAATTGCTCGAAGAGAATGGTTTAGAGCTTCCTGAATCCATCCTCGACTTAACAGGCGAAGAATGGCGCGGATTAGTCGGATGGGCACCCACAAACGCATCATTTGTATCCAATGTTACCGCAATGCGTGTTTTGCTCGGTGATGAAGTCGCAGAAACATGGCTAGCGGATATGATCGCCAATGATGTGCAAGCCTATGCTAGCAATACCCCCGTCGTCCAAGCTGTCATTGATGGCGAACTTGTCGCTGGTTTAGTGAATCACTATTATCTGTTCCGCTTCCTTGCAGAAGACCCAGACATCACAACCAGCATGCACTTCTTCCCCGGTGGCGACACTGGATCACTCATTAATATTGCTGGCGCAGGTATTCTATCCACAACCGACCAAGAAGACCTAGCATTAGAACTCATCAATTATATGCTCAGTGATTCTGCTCAAGCGTATTTCGCAAGCGAAACTTATGAATACCCACTTGTAGAATCCGTTGAAGCATCCGTTGAATTACCAGCACTTGCCGACATCGAAGCGCCAGAAATCGACCTCTCAGACTTAGATGATTTACAAGGCACACTCGACATGATTGACGATAGTGGCGCACTCGACTAAATTTCAAGATTAAGTAAGGGACAGGGTTTAGGCTCTGTCCTGAGCTTATACAACAAGGATAGATAGATGCAATTTTCGGACATGCTCCCCCATCAACTGAGAAGCAATAATCACGCTGATTATCATAGGTCTCGATTTCCCTATATTCATAGTCGGCATGTGTTGCAGATCGTCAGCTTAATGATTATCACAGTTGTATTAATTCCCATCATATTTCTTATCACACGGGCATTAGGGGCAGGTCAGGAAGGCATTGATTATCTTCTCAAACCCCGTACCTTACAAATCATTGGCAATAGTATTGGCTTGATGGTATCGGTTACATTTTTTGCATCATGTATTGGCGTACCCTACGCGTGGTTAACGGCAAGGAGTGATTTACCCTACCGCCGAATCTGGCTCATACTCGGTTTATTGGCGATGGTCATCCCATCATATCTAACGGCTGTTACCTATACCGAAGCATTTGGTCCAAAGGGCTTACTACAAACATTACTTGAACCGATGGGCATTGATAGATTACCGAGCATCAAAGGCTGGTTTGGAGCGACTTTGGTTCTGACAATGGTTACATTCCCATACATCATCTTACCTGTGCGTTCTGCACTATTACACAGTGACCCAGCCCTAGAAGAAGCTGGACATAGCCTCGGTCTAAATCGTTTACAAGTCTTTTGGAAAATCACATTCCCACAACTCCGCCCAGCATTATCCGCAGGTATGTTATTAACTGCCCTCTACACCCTCAGTGATTTTGGTGCGGTGGCAGTCATGCGTTTTAATGCCTTTACGCGCGCTATATTTATCCAGACAGAGTCCTTTCGGATGGATAACGCATCTGTTTTAGCGATTGTCCTAATTGTAATGACCACCATGCTATTATGGATACAGAATCATCTAAAAAATCGAGGGCGGCACTATCGCATCGGTACAGGGTCAAGCAGAGAACTACAACCCGTCCAACTCGGAAAATGGAAATATCCAGCGATGTTCTTCTGTGGCATTGTTATTTTCATTGGGGTGATTGTGCCATTAATTGTTTTATTCTCTTGGCTGATTGGGCATAATTTAACAAATCCAGTTGATGTGCCAATGACAGAGTTAATGCAAAACACAGTTGGTGTTAGTGGAATCGCCGCCATTGTTGTAACCCTAGCCGCCTTTCCCTTAGCCTTATTATCGATACGCTCCAACACAGGGATTAATCGTTGGATGGTTAATCTCGCATATACAGGCAATGTCTTACCGGGGATTGTGATTGCACTTGCCTTGGTCTACTTCGCATCCCAAAATATGCTGAGCTTATATCAGACGCTCCCCCTACTCATTATTGGCTATTCAATTCGCTACTTGCCCCTAAGCATTAGTGCAACCCAGAGTGCATTTGCCCAGATTAACCCACGCTTTGAAGAAGCCGCCCGTAGCCTCGGTTTATCCTCATGGGAAGCCATGGCACGCATTACGATTCCACTTGCAAGAAGTGGCATTATCGCAGGACTAGCATTAGTCTTCTTAAACGTAATGAAAGAGTTACCCACAACCCTTATCTTACGTCCGATTGGTTTTCGTACCTTTGCAACACGGATTTGGTCAGCCTATGATGAAGCCTTTTTATCATCGATAGCTATCCCTGGGTTATTGCTAATTGTTGTTTCTGCTTGTGCCTTGGGTGTCATTTTATGGCGTGAGGGAGACGTACACTAAAAGCCCTGTGAACGCTCCTCAAATATCAATTCCCAACCTTTTCAGCATCTAATGTATATATAAAGTGAGTACTCAATAAAACCAAGGTTGGAGGAACGTGTGCAAGAACACGAAGCCATCATACGTATGAAGCGCGGTGACATCAGTGGTCTAGATAGTATTGTTCGGCAATATCAGATACAGGCATTACGTACTGCAATGCTGATAACCCGTGACAAGGCTCTTGCCGAAGATGTTGTGCAGTCCGCGTTTATCCGAGCTTATCAAAAAATCGAACAGTTCGATGAATCAAGACCGTTTGCACCGTGGTTTATGCAAAGTGTTGCTAATGCATCTGTACAAGCTAGCAAGAAAAATCAGCGAACCCTATCCTTATCCGAAGAAATCGATGAAGGGCTAACTTTTGAAGATTTGCTAGAGAGTACAGATGGTACACCTGCTGAACAATTGGAACAAAAAGAACGCCAAGAGCTTATCAAGTCAGCATTGGATAAGCTCACACCAGAACAACGGGCAACCATTGTCATGCGTTACTTTCTGGATATGAGTGAGCAAGATATGTCAACCGCACTCAATACACCCAAAGGGACAATTAAGTGGCGATTACATGAATCTCGCAAACGCCTGCGCGGCTTTTTACACCGTATAATCACGCCTGCAAACGAATGGGGAGGCTGAATATGAAACGACATAACATTCAGCAAGATATACAAGACATTCTAATGGAGGAAATACCCAACGATATGAACATCTTGCCAGATATACATAAACAACTAAAAAAAACACCCGTATCACCTATGCATTCTATGTACAGTTTTACAAGGATTGCCGCAATTATCGCAATATTCTTGCTGGTCAGTGCAGGCGGTTATGCCCTGTTTCAACGTAATCTCGTTTCCAAAGATATTCCACAACAACGCATCACCGACATCAATGAGACAAAGACCATTGAAGATGTAGATGTAACTTTAAACTGGGCATATGCTGATGCACATCGCTTGGCACTAGCCTATAGCATGGAATATCCAGACCTAGATAATTTCGTTAATATGCCGATAGTGACTTTGGCAACCACTGATGGTCTAGAATTGAACCAAGATTTTGGCGGCGGTGGAGGCGGCGGCGGCGGTGGTAGCTCACCCCTATCATTTAGCGAAACAATCATTAACTACGATACATCAACTATCGAAGGGTCGCCTGATAACATCGACCTTATTCTCACACTCGACTTCTCGGCTGAAGCAGTTATGTCGAATCCATCCATGATGCCCATGTCGGGTGGCGGTGGCGGAAGTATGCCTTCAATCAGCGGAACAACCAACGAAGCACTACCCCCAGTAAGCGGTGGCGGCGGTGGTGGAAGCACACCGACAGAATATACGACACCTGATGTCAGCAATCTGATTGACCGTGTATACACCTTTGAATTTACCCTGCCATTCTATGCTGCACTCGAAGTCGAACCAGTTGAAAACACAGTCGAATCAAATGGTGTGACAATCACTATCAATAACATCCGCTACACGCCATCACTGACGAAATTTGATATGTGTTATACCATGCCAAATGACGAACAATGGGGAGCAAACATCCAGATTATGACCGATTCTGAGGATAGCCCATTTTACTCACGCCAGCAAAGACCGATCGACATATCTGACGATGATCGTCCTTGCTTTGAAGTCAGTGCAACCGCCGCTATTCCCGAGGATGCAGCCGAATTTGTCATTGAAGTTCTATATTTAACACAATCTATCATGCCACTTTCAGATGAACTCGCTCGTGCTGAGGAAGACTACTTTGCACAACTCGGCTATAACATCGAAATTGATGCAGACCCCTATGGCTATAGTATGAAAGTTCTTGATTATCCCGCTAATATGGATGAATTTGATGCCGAGGGATTTGTCAGAGCGAACCTTTTCTTCAAACGTTATGAGGGAGACTGGTCATTTGTTGTTCCATTAAACTAAACGCGTAACAATAAAATCTTGAGGATGGTGTTAGAATTAATCCATCCTCTTTTTTTGATAATCCTCTAATGCTTCTACACTATATATCCCAAGACTTTTCCCGTATGCTAAGCTGAATTACCAAGAAACTATCTAACACACTATGGAATTAACACTACAAACACACAACTTAAGCAAACAATATGGTGCGGTTACTGTCGTTGAAGATGTAACACTCAATGTCAGACCCAGCGAATTTTTGACGATACTGGGTCCAAGTGGATGTGGAAAGACAACCACGCTACGATTGATTGCTGGCTTTGAAAAACCAACATCAGGGAAAATCCAAATTGGGGATCACATCGTCGCTGATGAATCGCATTTTGTGCGTCCAGAACAACGCAAAGTCGGCATGGTCTTCCAAGATTATGCTCTATTCCCACATGTCACCGTCGCAGAAAATGTCGCATTTGGGTTACGAGGTCGTGATAAAAACAAAGAGAAACAAGTCAAACGCATGTTATCTCTGGTCGGTCTCGCAGATTATGGTCATCGGATGCCACATGAACTCAGTGGTGGGCAACAACAACGGGTCGCACTCGCACGCGCACTTGCACCCAATCCCGACATATTATTATTAGATGAACCCTTCTCCAATCTGGATACCGCTTTACGCGCACAGGTTCGAGCAGATGTCCGCGAAATTTTGCACGAGACAAAAACCAGTGCAATCTTCGTCACCCATGATCAAGAAGAAGCCCTCAGCCTATCCGATGAAGTCGCGGTTATCTTTCAAGGTCGTTTAGTCCAAGTGGCGACACCGCACGCCATTTATAACCGCCCTGTCAGTAAACAAGTTGCGCAGTTTATCGGTGAAGCCAACTTTATACCAGCTCATGCACAAGGGGCAATTGCACAGAGTTCATTAGGTGCTGTGAAGCTCTTTCATGAAAAATCAGGGAATGTAGAACTTATGATACGTCCCGAAGCACTCCGTGTTGGATTTGATGAAAACGGCACACCTGCAACTATTCTATGGCGTGAATTCTTTGGGCATACCCAGCGAGTCGGTCTAAGACTTGAAGATGGTACGGAGTTAATTGCGAGGACTGATGTCGATGTTTATTATCAGCGCGACCAGAATGTCACAGTGACATTGGGTTTACCTGCTTTAGCTTTCGACGAAAAACAAGCCCTTATCAGTTAGAGGAATCAAAGTGATTACATACACATCAGGTAATATTTTTGACTCCGAAATGCAAGTCTTAGTAAACCCTGTCAACACAGTTGGCGTGATGGGTAAAGGTTTAGCCAAGCAATTTAAGATCAAATACCCTGAGATGTTCAAAGCCTATAAAACACATTGCGATGAAGAAATCTTAACTGTTGGGAAACTGCATCTTTTTCGCACAGATGATAAATGGATACTCAACTTTCCAACCAAAGCACATTGGCGTAGTAAATCTAAATTAGAATATGTTGAAGATGGGCTACGAGAGTTTGTTGAAATATATGAGCAAGAAAATATTGAATCTATCGCCTTCCCAATGTTGGGTTGTGGCTTAGGTGGACTTGATTGGGATACACAAGTCAAGCCATTGATGGAAAAGTATCTCAGCCCTATCAATATCCCAATCGAAATTTATGTCAATGCGTGATGTAGCATATTAAGTCATTTTGAACGCTTTAATGGGTTATCAAATTGATAATCCCAAATCGGTATATCACGCCATTCCCAAGGACTTTTTACAACATCTTCAAGCGAAGCAATACTCGACCAATACTCAAGACCATATTTTGTGGCGACATGCCCAATAACAACAACCGTCTTGCCGTCATAATCGTTTATCACCTCCTTCAGAAAGTCGCCGACCCGTTGGACAGCGATTGAAACACTCTCACCGTCAGGGAAAGGGTCATGGATACGGGTCTCAAGCGCTAATTCTTCAGATGGACATTGCGTGAGTTCCCCATAATCAAACTCGCGCAATCGCGCATCTGAGATTATCGGTATACCGAAGTCTGAAAACGCAATTTGCCCTGTTCTAAAGGCACGTTGAAGATCAGAACAAAAGACAGCATCCAATGTTTTCTGACGATAATATTCACTGAGTTGTTGTGCCACTTGCTCACCTTGTTTAGAAAGTGGGACATCGGCATGACCAGAAGCACGTCCAGTTGCATTATCAGTGCTTTGCGAATGTGGCGAAAAGAAAACGCTTAACATATTATCTCCGTTGCCCGATCCATGAAGCATATTGAACTTATTGCTATCTTAAAAGTCTCAAAGGATCGATAATTACAAATCACTCGGTTTGCTGATAATCGTACTCATCTGGGGTGATGGCAACCAAATACGGAAGGTTGTACCGCGATTCGCGCCCTCACTATGAACGCTGATCGTCCCGCCATGCGCTTCAATAATCTCTTGCGTAATTGCCAAGCCGAGACCTGTCCCACGCTGAGGACCTCGTGCTTTATCCACTTGATAGAAGCGTTCAAATACACGCGACAAATCCTCGGGTGGAATCCCAATACCTGTATCGCGAATCGTCAAATTGACACCCTGATGTTTAAATTGGGCAACAACCTGCACTGTCCCACCTTTCGGCGTAAACTTCAAAGCATTACTCACGAGATTCGTCAGTACCTGTGCCAAACGATCACCATCGCCTGCTATATGAGGCATCGGCTGGGTATGCGATTCGAGCTTAATCCCTTGTTTTTCGGAAACGACTTTCAGGCTTTGGACAACTCCATCTGTCAACTGTGCCATATCAATCGCTTCACTTTTCATCGACAAACGCCCTGCTTCAAGCCGAACAAGGTCTGTTAATTCAACCACCATCCGATTCAGACGACCCGCTTCTTCATAGATAATCTGTGCCGCGTCTTTGGGGTCTTTTGCCGCCCCATCAATAATCGCTTGTGAATAGCCTTGTATGGAGGTGAGAGGAGTCTTTAAATCATGCGAGACATTACCCAAAAAGTCCCGTTGAGCCGTATGAGAAGCCCGTACTTCGGCTGTCATTTGATTAAAGGATTCTGCTAACGCCCGTACTTCGGGTGGTCCACTGACAGGCACATGAACGCCATAATCCCCCTTCGCAACATCAGTCGCTGCCAATGCCACTTGCTGGAGTGGTTTCGCAATCGTGCGACTAATCCATGCCGCCAAGATAACTGCAAAGACAATCCCGACAATGCCAGCTTGTATCAGAGGCGGTGCAAGTGCATTACCAAAATCGGAAAGTGTTTCTTGTAAGCTCACTTTTGGGCGTGGCTCAGCTAATATCCACATGTTATTGGCTGGTGTACGTGTAGTTTGACGACGAGATGGCAATATCACCACCCCACCATACAACCATTCGCTACCATCAGGATCAGCAAAGCCCCCATAGATTTGCTCAACACCCCGTATCAGAACATTGCCTAAGCGCTCATCGAAATAGGTGTCGGCAAAAATCTGAATCACATCTTCGGATTGATAAATATTTGCACTGTCGTACATCACAGTCGCACTCGATTGTGTGACACGGATATGCAAGGTACGCACATTACGAGACTCAGCAAAGGTATCCAAAAATTCGGGTATCTCATCCTGAATGAACTCAAGGTTGGAGTCCAGCGCAACATCGACAATAAACTCACGTATATTCAAACCCTGTGTCAAAGCCGCCAAGCGTTCATAAGTCGGTTCAGGCGGTGCAGGGCGATTCCCAATAATCAGAATCAATGCCCCAGCAATGACACTCAATGCCACCACCAACAATATCAAATATGAAGCTAGCAAACGTAAGCGTAAGCTAAACACAAATGGGGAACGTATATCATTTCTCATCTAACTTATATCCTACACCCCAAACTGTCTCTATTGTCGCATCCATACCCTCTAACTTGTGGCGCAAGTGAGCAATGTGAACATCGACAGTACGTGTCTCACCAGCAAAATCATAACCCCAAACAACATCTAAGAGCTTTTCGCGACTAAAGACCATACCAAGGTTCTCAGCTAAGGTCTGCAATAAATCAAACTCTTTCATGCGTAAATCAACTGATGAGCCATTAATCTCAACAACCCGCCGTTGCGAATCAATTGTCAAATTCCCAACCGTGACATGAGAAGGTGCGTCTTCACGGCTAACTTGTCGATCTGTACGACGTAAAATAGCTTTCACACGAGCAACCAATTCGCGCGGATTAAAGGGTTTAGTTAAGTAATCATCCGCACCCAACTCTAAACCCACAATTTTATCAATATCATCGCTTCGAGCAGTCAGCATAATAATCGGTACATCAGACTCTGAGCGCACCCGCCGACAGACCTCTAAACCATCCATCCCTGGTAACATCAAATCCAAAACAACTAAATTCGGTTTGTCTTCTAATATCTTGTTTAAAGCATTCACACCATCGGTTGCGCTCATTACCCGATAGCCGTCCTGCTCAAGGTACATCTTAGCTAAATCAATAATTCTCTGTTCGTCATCGACAACCAAAATTGTGTCACTCATCAGTTACCCTCTCATAAATAATTGCTTGATTTGTCTCAATAATGTTGGTAGACAGCCTTCATTATCTTTGGTATTTGATTCGTCTTCATCAAGTATCTGTGATTCTATTTTCGCTTGTTTATGCTGTCGCAGAATGCGGTCAGGTAATGATACATCCATCTTGACATATAATAGCTTCATATCACAGCCCGCTTGAAACAATAACTCAACGCCAGCACAAGTTTCAATTTGCAATAAACCTGTTAACAGATGCTCTACCGTAATATGTCGTTCTGCACGACGCTTCATCTCTATAACAGCTAATTCCAACATACGACGCGCATCTCGTGATAAATCAAGCCGTTTTGAACTCGTCACATAAGGGTTGCTTCCCACCAAAGTCGATAGGCTCTCATATTCTGCACCACAATCATGCAAAATCTTTGATGCCCCAACACGAGATGTTTGATTGATAATCGCCAGTATAATATGGTCAGTATCAATGAAATTGTGACGACGTGTATCTGCCTCGTTCTGTGCTTTAATCAGGACATCACGAGCCTGTGCTGAAAATCGTCCATTATTATCCATCTGACAATTTGCTTTCTAATGATTGCATCCATTCCTTGCCATTCATATCACACGATGCCAATAATCGCGATACAGTCAATGACGATTGTAAAAGACCCAACACCACATGCTCAACATCTATCTGTCCATCACCTGCATACGTTTCCGCCAATTGATAAGCGCGGACAGCACTCGCAGACAATTCCATCTTTTCATCAGCAGAACATATCGGACATCGCATGACGGCAACTGCATCGTATAAGCACTTTATATTGGCTTCAGACAATTCCAGCCAGCCCAACCGCAACAAAGCTAATAATAAATGTTCTGTCCGAATGTATTTATGATGATAGCGTTTAGCTTCATCACGAGCTTGTGTTATGAGTGTATCGTAATCCATATCTAAACTATACTACAAGCTCTGCGATTCGTAACCACTTCAATAGAAATAACCGTGCCTCACATACTTTATATCGCTATTATGATAAAAATATCACTATATTGTAAATTCTCTGAAAAACCTTATCTATCAATCTTGGGTCATGGTGGGTCGTTCAAAAGCCTAACGCAAAAACTCAGAGATGCGGAGAATCAATTAAAGTATCCTGTATTGTGTTGAAAAAAACGCCACTCATGACTCATCACTTTTCTTTGCGGTTTGAGTGTTCTCTATCATTGCCGATCATCTGAAATATACCCTATGTATAGCTCACATTGAATAAGCTCCCGAAGCCAATTATAATGAGAAACCGATTATTAAATCGCAAGGGGCCCGAGAATGCCAAATACAACACGTTGGATACATGAACCATATATCATGCAAAGTACATTCACAGGCATCATTCATATTGATGAAGTCGATACACTCATGCGCGAGTATCTTGCAACGGTTGAAGCCAACGATAGTGTTTACATTATCTTAGATTTCTCGCGTGCAGTATCTGTCCCAACCACCTTATTACAATTAGACTCCATTATTGATACCATCCATCATCCCAACACACAGTGGTTCACTGTTGTAAACCCGACAGGTTTTGATAGCAACACCACACGACTATTAGCACAAGACAAAGTCAAAATCTTTGATAATAAAGACAAAGCCCTCGGCTTCTTACGTGGGATGTTACGCCTAGATACAGGCATCACGTTAGATTCTGATTAATCTATAGGATTGCACAGACTTTTCGGCTAGAATATCCTATCCAATTCAAAACCATTGAGAGAAGCACTATGGCAATCTTGGAAATTATCCAACCCGATAACCCCATCCTGCGTAAAAAAGCTGTGCGTGTTACAGATTTTGGGGCAAAGTTACAAACCTTAATTGATGATATGTTAGAAACAATGATACAAGCTGAAGGTGTTGGTCTAGCTGCCCCTCAGATTGCAGAAAGCCGACGGTTAATCCTTGTGCGTTTACCTGATGATGAAGATAGCCTAGAAGAATTTGGCGAAGAAGCAGGTAAGTTATATGTTGTTGCCAACCCCAAAATTATCAAAAACAGTCGAAACACCATTTCTGGTGTCGAAGGATGTTTATCTTTACCGGGCTTAATGGGTGATGTTGATCGTTTTGAAAGTATCGTTATCACAGGGCAAGACCGTCATGGCAATGCAATTCGCATCAAAGCAAAAGACTGGCTCGCACGGGTTTTCCAACATGAAATTGACCACCTCGATGGCAGATTATTTATTGATATTGCCGAAAGAGTCTGGCATTCTGATGATGACGAAGAAGAATATGAAGAGTCAGTCCAAGGATAAACAATGTCAGCGACATTTCGTTTAGCAACCATAGAAGATGCGTCCCAAATCCAAGTTATCTATGCCCCTATCGTCAAAGATACCTTTATATCATTTGAGGAAGTTGTTCCTGATATAAGCGAGATTGGGGAGCGGATTCAAAAAACATTAACACAGTATCCCTATCTCATCTGTGAAATTGACGGGCAAGTAGCAGGATATGCTTATGCAAGTGCATTTCGCCCTCGTGCCGCTTATCAATGGGTCACAGAAACGACGATTTATGTTCATCCAGATTTTCATCGGCAAGGGATTGCAAGGGGGCTTTATACAACCCTACTCAATGTATTATGTGAGCAAGGGTATCTCAATGTAATAGGTGTCATCGCCTTACCTAATGATGCGAGTGTTAACCTACACGAAAACCTCGGATTTAAGAAAATTGGTGTCTTTGAAAATATGGGTTATAAAATCAATGGATGGCGAGATACAGGCTGGTGGCAATTAGAGCTAAACCCGATGCCAAGCAATCCCCAGCCACCACAACCCATCGCTAATATATCTCATACGAAAATCTTCAAAGAGTTACTGATACAAGGACAAGCAACTATCAAAGCCTAGATGAATGCAACTTAAGATTGTGGGATACCCCACACAAAAACATCACCTGTCGCATCAAAGAAAAGCAATGTATAGCCATCACTTGACCATTCCACACCCAATAGATTGTTGGATGGAACACCCAATGGCGCACGACCTACTGTTTTTTCTGTAATCTCTGTCAGATTCCATAATGATACATCCCCACCCAAAATCGTCGTCACTAGCAATCCAGAGTCCAAAGAAAATGCAGCATCAACACGATTACCGCCAATCTCAGGCAATTCAATTTCGAGGTTAGATGTCTCTGCACTCCATAAGCGCATATTCCCTGTTGCGCCACCAGTTACCAACAATCGTCCATCGGGTGAAAATTCTAAAACTTCATTAGCCGAATCTGTCCCACTTTGTAGTACAAAATCAAGCTCACCTGTGGTGACATCCCACATTGCCACAAAGTTCTGCGTTGAGACAGCAAGTTGTGTATCATCGGGTGAGAAAACGATAGATTGTGCAATCGCATTTTGCAAATCATATTCCGCGACCTCCGTTTGGGATTCCCAAGCCCAGATTTTGACTGTGCCATCCAAACCTGTCGTCGCCAATAATTGTCCATCTGACGAAAAAGCAATATCAACAATTTGATCATCATGTGCAGGGAATGTTGTCAGTGAGCTTCGTTCTAACATATCCCAGACTTTGACTGTACCATCCGACCCCGCAACTGCTAAATGCCCAGTCGTATCATCATAAGCAGTAATCCCACTATAATCTGAATGTAGAGTCAAAGTTGTGAGTGGGTCACCAGCAACAGATTCATAGACATTTACGATACCATCAAACCCAATACCATAAATTTCGGTTTTATCAGAGGAATACAAAACTCTATTTATATCACCACGAGGCGTAGTGAAGTTCAAGCGACCTGTAACCAAGTTCCATTCTAAGAGTAGCTCATTATTCACAGCCGCTAACTGAATTCCATCAGGTGAAATTGCCCAATTAAAAATTGTACTTTTTTGACCGATTGTGTCTAGCCGTCCCAGATACTCAATTTGTGAAGCAGTCTCAAGCGTAATATTCTGTGAGGCTTCACGATAAAGCGGTGCAGGGATTGTTGCAGTCGGTTCAAGCCCAATCGGTGGGCGAGACGTTAATATTCCTTCAGATAGTGTCGGTTGAAGTGTAGGCTCAGGTGTATTTGTCTCTATGGGTTCAGCCGAACTACATGCCGAGAATATAAACATCACCAGCATGATACTGAGGATAACGATAATACGATGTGGAAACAAATGGATTATTTGGGACATCAAGCATACCTTCTATAGTTAGACTTGTATCCCAAAGTATAACATCAGCTTATCGATATAAACCGTGATGTTCGTCGTGATTTTGTTAAAGTCCGCTACAATCTCGCCAATTTATTCCACTGCGAGAATATCAATATTGCCGACTTGGATTCCGAAACCAGGGATTTGGTCGAGTCCACATTCACCTTCAAAGGCTTCAATGCGTTCATTCCCGTTGATATCGACACCACTTGTCATTGCTAAGGAGACCTGTTCAGATTCGACAGCTTGCTCCATCACAGCCTCAATAGAGTCAGCGACAATTAGTTCTAATTCCAATTCGTTAACACGGTTTGACCAATCGCGGACATTGGTGGTACATACAAAGATAAATTCGGCATTTTGTTGTAAATAGAAAGTCGCATTTTCACTTTGGACAACATCTCTCAACAATTCATCAATACGGTCAATAAAGAAGAAAACGCCTTTGCCCTTACCGGGATTCTGTGGGCTACCATTGCCATCATAATCTTCTTCTGTACCATTCAAAATATTGAGGGTATGTTCGGCATGTTGTTTCATACTACCCACATTAGTTGCCCCTGCTGCTAGTCCTGCATGACGTTGTGCAAGCCCTGCTTCATCGAGTGCGCCGTCCAATAACCCATCACCATTGAAACCATCTTCACTACTCACAAAAATTTCGCGTAAGGTCTCTGATAATTCAATTGGGACAGAGCCTTGATAAACAGCATCGCCTAAAGGTGATTCACCATCAACTTGGGCTTCTTCTGTAATGATAACATTATTATATAAACTGAGGAGCATCCGTTCTTCTTCATCGGTATAAATAAGAATACCGCGCCCTGTTGCATCAACAACAATTTCACCTAAATTGACAGTATCGTTTGTTGAGCTGTTCTTCAGCCAAACCACATATTTATTAGTTCCAGACGGTTGGTTGACATCAACTAGATTGAGGTTAATCGTATCGGCTAATGCGTTGGTAGTGTTATAGCGCAACTCACCAAAGGTATCAACATCAGGTTCATTGATAACAAGCGGCAATTCGGTTGGTTCAACATCATCAACTTGTGTATTATCTGCTGTTGCATTCCCAGCAATCGCCGTATTTTGATTCTGTTGCCCGACCAAGACAATCGCAACAATCACAATCACCAAAGCAATAATCCCAAACAAGCCCATGAATAACAATGGATTGGTTGTTTGCTGAACCACAATCGTTGGGTTGGATTGATTCATTGTATCGGATAAAGGGTCTAACACTTTGGTTGCCGCAGACGAAGGCGGAGGTAGAGGGTCTAATGGTGATTCCATCCGAACAGCTTGGATTGATTCATCACGCTTATGCAAAGCATGGGTAACATCCTCTGCAAATTCAACAGAAGTCGCATACCGATCATCAGGATTTTTCGCCATTGCCTTCTGCAACACAAGGTCAAGAGACTCAGGTAAGTCAGCTTTAAGCTCTAACAGACTTGGGACGGGGTCTGTGATATGTTGCAACACAACCTTCATAACCGTTTCAGCACGATAGGGTTGTTGACCCGTAAACATCTGAAACGCGACACATGCGAGTGAGTACAAATCGGCACGCCCATCAATATCGGCCTCACCTTGCCCTTGTTCAGGTGCAATATAAGCAGGTGTTCCGATGACTCCCGTGCCTGTTAAATTAGCATCATTCCCCATCATTTTGACAATACCAAAGTCCGCCAGAAGCGCGTGTCCTTCACCATCTATCAAAATATTTGCGGGTTTAACATCACGGTGGATAACACCATGACGATGAGCATAGTCTAAAGCAGAAGAAATCTCACGGACGATCTTCTCAACACGGCGCGTACTCAGCGGTTCATCGCCATATAGCAAATCTTCTAGCGTTCCACCATCCACATATGCCATAACAAGATACAGAATATCTTCGCGTTGACCATAATCATATAATGGCAAGATATGAGGATGTTGCAAACTACCAATTGTTTTTGCTTCGAGTTGGAATCGCTCAATGAACAATTCATCCAACATATCATGTCCTGCTAAAACTTTAATCGCGACATGTCGTCCAATAGATGCTTGGTAGGCTTTATAGACGGTTGCCATACCACCACGCCCTAACATCTCTATCACTTCATACTGCCCGAGTTTTTGTCCAATCAACGAATCCAAAAGATTGTCCCTGTGTTAATGTCTAAGTTCAAAATTTGCATATTAAATAGTATAACGAAAAAAAATGATATTGGGATGAATAATCATAATGTTTATGGATATTTTACATCCTTATCTAAAGAAATAGTAAGTGGTTAGATTATTTATAGCATTTTCTATCATGTCCAACGTATAATTAAATAAATTTAAACATCCAAAAAAGGATAAATCATGCAAAGTGAGAAGCGTCCGATAACAGCGGACGATCTAAATAATATTCATTATGTACAAGACCCTCAATTTAGCCCGAGTGGAAAATATATCGCCTTTGTCAAAATAACACCTGACCCACTCGAAAAAAGCTATAAGCGCAACATCTGGTTACATGATTTAGAAAACGGTAAAATAATCCAACTCACACGCGGGAATAAAGATAGCCAGCCTCGTTGGTCGCCTGATGGCACAGAATTAGCATTCGTTTCTGCTCGTGGAGATAAACCTCAAATCCACATTCTACCAATTGCAGGTATGGGTGGTGAAGCAAGGACACTCACTAGCACAGAAAATGGCGCAAATAGCCCAGCATGGTCACCTGATGGTACACAAATTGCCTATTTGACACCGATGACTGCCGATGAACGCCAACATGAAAATGATGGACAAGAGCCTGAACCTGCTCCAGTTGACAAACTCGAAGGCAAACATCGTAAAGAACGTAAACAAGAAGATGAGAAGAACAGATGGGAACCCCGTGCGATGTGGCGCATTCCTTATCGTCGTGGAACATCCTTTGTCGATGAACGCTATCAACAAATCTGTGTTATCCCCACAGATGAAACACTAGAAGGTGATGCTACAAAACCGCGTCGCCTAACAGATATGGATGCTGATTTTGACCCACCAAAGTGGTCAGCAGATGGCACACAACTCTATACCTCAAGAACATTTAAACCCACAAGTGATGAGCCGTGGCGGTCAAATAGTCTATACGTCATTGATGTAGAGTCCGGTGAGTCTAAGCGTTTACTCGATGATGAATATAATATTTATCTGCCCTCACTATCTTCTGATGGCAAATGGATAGCCTATGTTCGACGCGTCGTTGATGTCACAGATATTCCGATGCGACTGGTTGTGATGGCAAGCGATGGAACAGACATCCGTATTGTCAATGAAAGTTATGACCGCGAAACCTTCCATTGGGCATGGTCACCGAATAATCAACTGGCATTTGTACTCGGTAGCGAAGGTACAGCAAACCCCTATCTATATGACCCAGCAACAGATACCTCAAAACAACTCCATAGCGGAATCTATGATATTGAGCAACTCGCCATCAATGCCGATAACACGCTTGCGATGACAGTTTCTACACCAAAAAATCCGCAAGAGCTCTATACACTGACTGGAAATGATTTCGCCGAAATCACAACCTTTAATCACAAATGGCTAGAGGAAGTTATCGTGCAAGATGTGCATGAACTCCGTTTTGAATCACCACATGGCGAAGTCCAAGGATGGTATATCAAACCTGTTGGTTATGAAGATGACAAAACCTACCCACTCGCCCTAAACATTCATGGTGGACCACACGCAACATGGAGCTACTCATCAAAAACTATGTGGCACGAATGGCAATTCCATGCAGCCAGAGGTTATGCCGTCTTTTATTGCAACCCACATGGTAGTGGTGGCTATGGGCAAGACTTTATGCGGAAACTCCATGCAGCATGGGGTCCCGTTGCGATGGATGACATCATGGCAGGCGTTGATGCTTTCCTCGAATTAGGCATTGCTGACGAAAACCGTATGGCACTGACAGGGGGGTCATATGGTGGTTATATGACCGCTTGGATTATCGGACATACAGACCGCTTTAAATCGGCAGTATCCCAACGTGGTGTTTATAATATCAATAGTTTCTATGGGACATCCGATATACCTGTATTAATGTCTAACGAATTTGATGCTGAACCGTGGGAAAATCATGACGCATTCTGGGATAACTCACCTCTCAAATACGCATCTAACATAAAAACACCCCTCCTACTCATACACTCGGAATACGATTATCGTGTACCAATCGAACAAGCGGAACAACTTTTTGCATGGGTGAGACGCTCAACTGATACCCCAATTCATATGCTTCGGTATCCGCGTGAAGGACATGAACTATCTCGCAGTGGTGAACCTTTACATCGCATTAGTCGCTTAACTGAAATGGTCGATTGGTTTGACAAATATGTAGATAGCTAGACCCTATTCTAGGAGGTTGGTTTGAGGAAAATAAACTTTATCATTTCACTTTTGTTCATTTTTGCAGTAAGTATCGTATCAGCACAAGACGCAGGTGATTGCCAGCAACTTACACAAGATGCAATCGGGCAATTACAAAACGCGCAAACAGCATTTGATAATGATGACAGCAATACAGCATTCAGCCATATTGAAGATGCCAAAGCAACATTATCAGGATGCGATACAACAATTGTAGAAGCGGATAATCCAGATAATGAAGAAAATGTTGCATCAAATCAACCTAAACAAGAGGATTCCGATAATGACGAATCCCATGATACAGCAAAAGGGAACTTTGTTATCAATACCCCTGAAGTCAATCCAGAGCAAGCGATTGCGTTTCTACGTTTTGCTAACCTCTCACCTGATGTAGGATCCCTTGATTTTTATTTAAGTAATCAAGGTACACCGATTGTCGAGAATATCTCGTTCGGCGAGGTTACAGACCTCATCGCATTGAATGGCAGTAATCTTACAATCATTGCCCGCCCTGCTGGTAGTGGAAGTGAGGGTGAACAAGTTGGTAGCCTAAATTGGGACTTTACAGGCAATAGCTCATGGATTGTATCTGGTATTGGCTATCAATCTGAATATTCCTTTTTTGTCGAGCCTGTATCCATCGTCCGCAATAACTATGATGGTCGTGCAAGAGTTCGTACCATCAACTTCATTACGGATAAACAACGTGCAACTGTACGCACCCATAATGATATAACCTTAGCTGATGGAATCAATTGGGTCGGCATGAAGGATGTAATGGTTGATGAAGGGGACTATACTTTATCAGCAGAGCTTGAAGACGGCACAGTGATTGATGAACTCGTATCCACTAACTTTGAGGCAAATAACACCTATTTGATACTCTTACTAGGTATGGACGGGGAAGAACCAGTTAAAGCAGTAATTTTGAAAAACTCTGCAGATGTAACTCGCCTCAAATTCATCAGTCAACGGTCGTCTGATGTCGATGTTTACGCAATGCCAATGAGCCAAGAACTTGTTACTCCCTTGTTACAGGGGGAGGAAACAGAATGGATTACAGTCCCCTCAGGTGCATTAACACTAACACTATTCGAACCTGATGCTGGCTCAGATTCGCAAGAAATCGCCGCCATATCCAGACAACTCCGCCCAGGGCGAGATATAATAATCACTGTTGACGATAGTGGATTACATATCAGTTCGCGGGGTGTAACACCTTAGCATTTATAATCAGGGCTAGCTCAAGATCGTTAGCCCTTTATTGAATAACATTATCTGGGGGAAATTGTTGCGAAAATATCGTAAAATATAAACGCACCTTCTCAATAATATCGCGCCGTTCCGCATCAGGTAATAATCCGAACACCATCCGCAACTGCTCCATCAAACCCTCTTGAACAGCAAAAAATCGTTTTTCACCCTCTGCTGTCAAAGATACATCAACCGAGCGACCATCATCGGAATTACGTTTACGTTTGACTAAGGGAGGTTGCATCGCTTCCAGACGTTTGACTAAACCTGTCATCGTCGCATTGGTCAAATGATGGTCACGGGCAATATCACCAATCCGACACTCTCCACCTTTTTCAGTCAACGTCTTCAAGACATAAAACTGTGGCGGTGTGATTTGATGTGCGTCAAGATGGGTTGCGAGGCGTTTTTCACCATCAGCAACAATATCAAACAAAAGTGACCATAATTCAGTTACATCATGATCTAAATTATCAGCCAATGATGTCTTCTCCCATAAATTATGGGCGAGATAGCCCCGCCCAAGTATGTTTATCTTAGTTACCGAGTGCGTCCCAGACTTCAAGCTTACCACGCACTTCATGAATCACTGCATCAACAAATTCAGTTGTGCTGGCTTGTCCGCCGAGGTCGGTTGTCTTCACCCCATTATAGACAGTTTCTAAGGTCGCTTCATAAATCGCACGGCTCGCATTAGCCGCTTCTTTCGTATCGACATAGCGTAACACTGCGCCACAAGCCAAAATCATCGCCATTGGGTTCGCGATATTTTTACCCATCAGACTAGGAGCAGTTCCGTGAGGTGCTTCGGTTAAAGCCACTTTTACACCAAAGTTTTCGTCAAATGCAAAGATAATAGACTCTGCCCCTGCAATTGTCCCGAACATCTTCAATACCAAGTCGCTCAAAGCATCCCCGTCACGGTTCAGTGCAGGGATAACAAGTGGTTCACCTGTTGTCTCAAGCAATAAGGCGTAAGTCGCATCAATCAATTGTGGATTATAGCGAACCCCTTTATTGAGCTCAGCCGCACGGTCAAGTTCTTCTTTGAACATTCCTTCGTATACGGGGCTGACAGTATACTTCGGACCACCAAAGACGGTTGCCCCTGTACGTTTTGCATATTGGAATGTAAATTCAGCCACTGCTCGGCAAGTCCGTCGTGTAATGTAGCGTTTATTATAAGCAATTTCATCAAGCCCTTCACCTTCACGCCACTCTGTCGCCGCATATGCCCCTTCAACTGCCATCCGCACAACAGCAATCGGTGAATGAACACCTGCTAGTGGACGTACAGATGGAATCCGCCGTCCTGTCCGTAAAATGACACTACCGTTAATCAAGTCCCGTAAGAGTGCATTCGGGCTACCCACATCATCAGGGTCACCGGGGGTAATTGTTGCTGCTTTAATCCCTAATCCAGTCTCAACTGTACGAGCAGCAGCCTCGCGTACAACTTCATTTTTGGTTTTACGGCGATTTTCTAATGAAAGATCAAAGGTCTCAAATTCAAGATTCGTCAGGCGAATAACACTGGGGTCAAGCACGCGCAATGCTTCATCTAATAACTCTTGTCCAGTTTCATCACCTTGCATCAAACAGATTGTATGTTTATTCACTATATATGTTTCCTTCTATTTCTTATGAAGTGTTAATGTCACATATTTTATGTAAGAAAAGACAACCTGAGAACCGTCGATATAATCCAAGATTCATAATATGAATTGTTATGTTTCTGTTCCAGTCTATGAATAAGTCAGCAAATCAGCGTAAAATAGGGCTGAGATATTTTGTGTTTTGGGGTAAACTCATGTCTATTGACTGTCCATTTTCAATCTGACAGGGACTATAACGATGAAGAAAATGAAAACTGTAAGTCTTATACTACTTTTATTTATGCTTGCCATCACAGGTTATGCTCAAGATGATGGTGAACCAACCTCGACAATTGGCTGGTTCTATACAGCATGTGAAGACCGCATGGTTATCGACCTAAGCGGAACAATCCAATCAGGCTATGATGTTTACTTCCAAGCCTTTGATGGTTTTGGTGGTACAGGTAATGCCCTCACAGGTCTACGCCGTGTAGCTGTAAGTGGAGATTACTCAATAAGCCAAGTTGTACCCTGGCTTGGTGGAGAAACCCGTGTTTTAGGAACACCTGTGAGTGTTGTCATTTCGATGGCGCGCGAAACAGACCCCGAAAATACAATTTTTAGCGAACCTTCTGATGACTTTTTGGCAGCTTGTGCAGAGCCAGCAAGTACATTGGTAGATGGTGAAGACCTCACATCAGGTGAAGTCGCAATCGGTGATGTTGTCTCATCCGCAGGTATCTTTACACCCAGCGGGAGTTTACTGAATCCTGTATTTTTCACCTCACCAGAGCCAATTGTTCAAATTGGTGCGCGTGATAGTGACATTATCATTCCGGGACGTACAGCCAACCCAGGGCTTATCTTTGCAGAATGTTCTGATGTTGCTGGAGCAGACCCCGGCGTATTGTTCGATACGGATGAAATTGTTGTGTATTGGTCATGGTTTGCACGGACACCTGAATTGGTGGAAAGCCATATCGCAAACTCATCTTATGTCATCACACTCAATGGTCAAACATTTAATGATGTAAATGTCAGCCCAATCCAACAAGTCTCGGGTAGCCGTAATTGGTGGGTTTTCTACACCGTCAACCTCGGTGATGCTTGGCAACCCGGTACATATGGTATTCAGTTTAACCTATCTTGGGTCATCCCAATCAACGATGGTTACGATGATTACGGTCCAGGTACACCTAATGAAGTGATTAAGAGTGGTTGTCTATTTACCATCCAAGAGAACCCCTATGGTCTCGAGATAATGTACGAACAACCTTCATTCCCACTCAGAACATATAACGGCAACTAAAATTGTCATAAACCATGTGTAGGCGAGGTCAAACTTGTCTACACATTATCATCATATGGAAATGCCATGCCATCATTAGCAGAATACGCAAAAAGCTATCTTGACTTAGAGCTATCAGAAACTCAGATTCATCAATTTGAACAGCTAACCGATATTTTGTTGGACTGGAATCAACGGATGAACCTAACAGCCATTAAAGACCCTGATGAAATTATGATAAAACATCATCTAGATTCTTTAACCTTGCTCAAAGTTGTACCTCAATTCGATGACCTTAAATTAATTGATGTTGGCACAGGCGCAGGGTTTCCGGGTTTAGCGTTGGCAATTGTATTTCCCAAACTTCATGTCACATTCTTGGACTCAACAGCCAAGAAACTCAAGTTCATTGACCATGTTGGGCAAGCCCTTAAGCTAAAAAATGTCCGCACGCTACACGCTCGTGCAGAAGAAGCTGGGCGTGATAAGAAACATCGTGAATCTTATGACATCGTAACCGCACGGGCTGTTGCTAGAATGCCAGCATTGATGGAATATACCCTACCCCTTGCAAAACTTGAGGGACAGGTTATCGCGATGAAAGGTAGCACAGCTTATGATGAAACCAATAGTGCTGCAAAAGCAATTAGTGAACTGGGTGGCGAGTTATTTACCATACATGAAATCAACTTACCAACACTTGATAATCCTCGTTATCTCGTGATTGTCGATAAACTTGACCCAACCCCCAAGCAATATCCACGGAGTGTCGGCATCCCCACTCGCGAACCTATTTAGTAAATTACATAATCTTAAGGTTTCATATAACTCTTTGCGTTTATACTCAGTTTATTGAGAAAGGATAAACGTAAATGCCCATTCAACTGAAATATAGTGAAACACAACAATCTTATATCTACCTCACCCTAACACCTTCATATACACTCAATAACTGGTATGAAGCCATATCAACATTATGTGTCATGATGAATCAAGTTGACTATCCCATCAATCTCATTCTAGATATGTCAACACTTAACCAATTACCGCTTGATATTATCGAAGCCCTGAATTGCTCAACGGCTCGTTATCATAAGAATCATTATGCACAAGTTGCAATCGTCAAATCAGCATTATGTGTTCCGATGCAAACATTACTCGATAATGTGAATATGACTCAAGGAACAGCCGTTGCATCATCCTATGAACAAGCAATCAGTATGTGTGAATCACTAAAATTGACAGCCATCGCTTAATCGTTTTGGACATTTTCAGGCTGATGTAAGGCGATACGATACGGATACCACTCAGCGCGGAAAACCTTCTGTTTCACAGCAGGGTCATTTTCTGTAATTTGACGCATATGCTCATCATCACGCGCTTCAAATATCGCAATCCCAAACGAACTATAATCGGTTGTCAATGTCCGTCCCGCCAATATCAAAATCCCCGCATCCATCAATTGTTTGAGGTAATCGAAGTGTTCTGATGAAATACGTCCTTCTTCATCTGTAGGTCCTTCACTCAACATCTCTGGGCGCACAGGTTGGATTTTATAGATATAGGTTGGCATACAAACCCCTCTCTTAGGGTCGAATCAACGCTAAAATATGTGATAATCGCTTGAGGTCACCTGACAAATCAC
>CAYGTY010000010.1:1388-67430 GCA_964352825.1 uncultured Anaerolineaceae bacterium | reverse complement strand
AACCACCTGATAATAGGTGGTTTTCTGTTATTTAGTATATGTGTCAATTGGCTATGCTTCAGCTTCTTCCTCTTCTTCAGGCAAATCCAACTGAATAAAGAGTTCGCTTAATTGTTCAGGTTGTGCAAATGATGGCGCGTGAGCCATAATATCTGTTCCACCTTGCGTTTTCGGGAAGGCAATCACTTCACGGATATTGGGGGTGGATGCCAATAACATCACAAGGCGGTCAATCCCCCAAGCCATACCACCATGAGGAGGCGCACCATACTCAAATGCCTCTAGCATATGACCAAATTCTTCCATCGCATGTTCCATTGTCTGCCCAATCAGTGGAAAGATTTTCTCCTGAATGGCGCGATCATGAATACGGATGCTACCCCCACCGACTTCATAGCCGTTACAGACCATATCGTACTGCGAACCACGAGCAGCACCGGGGTCAGTATCCAATAAATGTACATCTTCTGGCAATGGCATCGTGAACATGTGTTGAGATGGATCCCAGCGTTGATTTTCTTCATCCCACATAAATTCAGGGAAATCAATTACCCAGCAAAATGCTAATAAATCATCATCTAAGTCCAGTTGTGATTTGAAATGTGTCCGCAAAGCATCAGTGACCGCATGGATAACTTCACGTTCATCCGACATGAACAAGAGTAAATCGCCACCTTCAGCTTCCATTTTTTCAATCAATTCAAGTTTCAAATCAACATTGAAGAATTTACCGATCGGTCCTTTGAGTTCACCTTCTGGGTCAGTTGGAATCGTAATATAAGCGAGACCTTTAGCACCCGCTTTACGTGCCATATCTTCTAATTCTTTTGCAACTTTACGCAATTGTGTACCACTTAATTCATCTGCAATCTTTGGCACCCGCATACACTTGACAGTTTTACCAGCTTTGACATTATCGACAAACACAGGGAAAGCACTACGTCCAGCAATATCACTAATATCAATTGAGCGTAAGTCAAAACGAATGTCTGGACGGTCTGTCCCATATAACTCAAGCGCATCTTTATACAAAATCCGTTGGAATGGCTCAGAGATAAGGCGTTTTTCTGGGGTTATGGTTTTAACAAGTTCAGTTGCCATTGTTTCCATGAGTTGCATGACATCTTCACGCTCAACAAAGCTCATTTCAAGGTCAAGCTGAGTAAATTCAGGCTGACGATCACCCCGTAGATCTTCATCGCGGAAGCAACGTGCAATCTGGAAATAACGTTCAAAACCACCAACCATCAACAATTGTTTAAGTTGTTGGGGTGACTGTGGCAAAGCATAAAATTTACCAGGTTGCAAACGGCTTGGCACAAGAAAATCACGCGCGCCTTCTGGTGTTGTTTTAAAGAGAATAGGCGTTTCAATCTCTACAAAACTTTGAGCGTCAAGGTAATCACGAATGAACTTAACTGTTTTGTGACGAAGAATCATATTGTATTGCATTTTTTCACGACGCAAATCAAGGTAACGATGACGCATCCGTAATGATTCGTCTAAAGTACCCTCGTCTTTATTAATATAAAAAGGTGGTGTTTTTGCTTTATTGAGAATCTCGATAGAGTCAGCAACGATATCAATATCGCCTGTGTCCAAATCAGGGTTTGCAGTACCTTCAGGGCGAATACGTACTTTACCTGTCACTTTGATAACATACTCACTACGGACGCTATCAGCAATTTCATGAGCTTCAGCCGCGCCTTCAAGGTCAACGACAACCTGAGTAATCCCCCATCGATCACGTAAATCAATAAAAATCAATCCACCTTGGTCTCGACGACGATTGACCCATCCAGCTAATGAGACAAGTGTGCCTGCATCCTTTTCTCGGAGTTCGCCACATGTATGTGTTTTCATCATAATATTGTTGCTCCTACTTGGCATAAAGGTTCAAAAGAGGTCATTAAGAATGATAACTGACATCTGATAAATTACAAGTTAAATTTGTGTCTTACATATAATCAAACAAAAAGGATAGCATGGAGACCTGTACAGGGCTATAGTTATTCTGTCGAGGAAATCATATGCGTATTGCCCAAACTGATTGACTACACTTTACATCCCTGCAATTATTGTCTAAACTCCTGACTATGTTAAGTACAGACTATACAATCACAAAACGACAACTCGGTATATTACTCATTACAATTGGTGGACTGGGTACAATTGGTATTCTTGCAATTGATTTCCTAGGGGGTGGTCAGCAAGGTGGCATTGGTCCAGCCCAAATGTTTGCATTAGCCATTATGGTTGTTGTTGCTCTCGTTGGTTTAACCCTTATTCCCCTCGGCGACGACCCCGCTTAAGACCGTAGATAATGTCCAATATGATACAAAAAATCTACTCAGCACTTATCATTATAGCCACAGTTGCGTTGAGTTTTTCCTTGTTTGTATATGTCTTATATGCAATCAACCTGATGCAATTCCCATTCGACTATGATCAAGGTGAAGGGTTTGAGGTATATGACACGGTTCTATTCAGCCAAGGACAACTCCCCTATCGTGACACAGAAGCCTATCCTTTTTATTCTAGTAATTACCCACCCCTCTTTCATGTCATCGCTGCACCTTTCGTATGGTTTTTTGGGGCAGGATATTGGTATGGACGACTTTTAAGTTTTATCAGCACATTCATCACAGCCAGTGCAATTGCTTATGCTGTCTATCATGATGGACATAAACATAAATGGATAGCAATCCTATCTGCACTTGCATTCTTTGCATCGAATATGGTCTATCACATTGGTCCTCTAGTACGCCAACATATCGCGATGGTTATGTTTGAGACATTAGCAATCGTTCTCCTAACCAGAGCTTTCCCCAATAAAAATAAGGGGCAAATCGCATTTGGTATATTCTTGCTGATATGTGCAGGCTATACCAAGCAACTTGCTGCAATTACCGCTATTGCTGTTATCGCTTGGATGCTCTTACGTAACCCCATTCGAGCGATTATCTGGACAATTGGATTCGGAGTGGTTGGTGGTTTAATTTTCTTATGGCTAAATATTGCATCTGATGGACAGTGGTGGATACAAGCCATCGTTGCAAATGTCAATGAATTTAGACCCTTCCAAACATTTGGGTTATTTACCTTATGGTTTAAGTTACATGGATTTTTACTGATTCCAGCAGGTTTACTGGTACTATACGAATTGTATTTTGACCGTTTATCTCTTTACAGCATATGGTTTGTAACAAGCGCGTTACTGGGTGGCATAGGTTCGGGAACGTGGGGTGCTGGTGATAGTTATTTTACAACTTCCATCGTCGCAATGTGTATCCTCAGTGGAATCTACTTTTCGCGAACATTAACACATTCGTGGCAAGTTAATCATAATTACGTCAAGCGCATTTTACCGAATGTCAAACTAATCGGCAGTGGACTCATTATCATACCCTTACTCTATATTGGTTATGCACGAACAACACTCAAAATGCCAACGGATGGTAGTTTTGAGCCTATAGCTCAAGCATTAAATGTCGAAGCCAATGTCCGAGGTAATTTCTACGATTCAGCAACATTTGATGTTGAGGGCTATGCGAATATCGGATATTTCTTATCAGAAGAAGATACGCAGGCAGGTTATGCAATCGTTAATATGATTAATCAAACCGATAAACCGATAATGAGTGAGGAAGCGGGTTTCACATTTGTGGCAGGTCGAGATGTTGTCACCAATCCAACCCAACTCAGAAATTTATATCTCGCAGGGTTATATGATGGTAGTGAGCTTATCGATATGATAAATAATCAAGAGTTTGGGTTAATTATCTTACGCGCCCAATTTTACCCTACCCCTGTCTTAGAAGCCATCGGACAACATTATGAAATCAAAGATGTCATCACAATGAATGGATTTGATTATCACATTCGTCAACCCATTACTTCCTCCTAAAGCGTTTTTTCAGCGACGATAGAAAATCATTCCTTGTTTCTGGGAGTGGCTTTTTTAATACGCGGTCAAGCTCGGTCTGTGGTATCCCGTGCATCAGAAGTTCTTTAACAAGTATCACTATTTCAATTTGTTGAGGTGATAAGTCTTTTTGTTCATCATACTCTTGTATCCACAATTCAACCTGTTGGCTTCGATCTTGACTGTCATCCACTTCTATTTTCAACTTAGACTCTAGGACTGCAAGTTGTTGACGCTCAACAGACATATCCCAGAAAATAATAGTCTGTATCGTTTCAGCAATAGTCTCTGCTGGAATTCCTTTCTGAACACATGTCTGATATAAATCAGAAACTTTCAATTGTGTATAAGTCAATGATGAACGAGATTCACTATAAAGCCAGGAAGAGAGTGTAGCGAACATATCATCTGGTAGCGGTCCATATTTATCATAATACTCTAGTAAATAGACCTTTATTATCTGTTCCAAGTTGCTTAATAAGGATTGTAAAACACGCTGATTCTGCTCGCGATAGCCACGCAGGATAATGTCATCGAGTTCAAAGGCTTGTAATCCCATATCTGACAATTTTTGACGGTACGTCCTCATCTTCTTTTCAGATGATTGAAACTTATTGAGGGTGATATTTTTCTGCCGAATTTCATCAGGGGATAATTGGCTAGTTGATTTATTAGGTAGGTTATGAAGAGCTTGTCGATAGAGTTGGACGGTACGTGCTGTATTTTCCAGAATCATGATGTATTGAGATAGTTTTTCATCTTGTATAGGGGCTAGGGATAATTGACTGAGTTCAGCTTCTAAACTTTGAATTTGTGATTGAATTTCACGTTCTTCATCGACTGTAAGTGATTCTTGGTCAGATTGGACATACAAGTTTAACAATTGTTGATTAATGTTTCGCAATCGCTGTGTATCCGAGTCCTGCATGTCCATATCTTTTATCCATTAATCTAAATATCACGCGGTTTACGTCGTGGTAAATTATTACCACCTAAGCCCATCGGTTTACGCTGGAGCAAAAAATCGCCATCTAAGTGCATCTGATTTTTCAAGCTATCAACAGAGGCTCGCAGCATATCCACGGTTACTTCCGTTTGGTTATCATGCGCTGCCAACATTCTAGCCTGCAATGCAACTTCACGCACAAATGCTCCCGGTTGCTCAAGCAATGATTCAACAATTTCGGTATGATCATCGCGCCATTGCTTATCCATATAATATTGCAACATTTGCTGAGCAATGTTTTTATCAGGAATAGTCGGAATTACAAAAATACGGTCTAATCGTCCGGGACGTTTAAAAATACGATCATCGATTGCGTCAGGATAGTTGGTTGTTGCTAACATGAGTGTGCCTTTAGGATTATTAGGGGACTCTATCCCATCTAGTACATTAAGAATACGGGCTTTATCATCACCACGTAAATAAGCATCAATCTCTTCAACAATCAAAATAGTCGGATAGCTTGCTGATGCCACAGCATGAAAGGCTCGCTGAATCTTCTCAAAGGTTGCCCCATCACGGTCTGAACCTGATACATATACCACAATACGCTTCTGGTTTAGGGCATACTTCGCGAGTGCAGCACACAGCATCGTTTTACCTGTCCCAGGGACACCTGCCATCAATAATTTACGGAATGGAGCTAATTTTAGATTTTTATATAAATCAATCCCACTACTGAAAAACGCCTCAATATCTTCAAAAATATCTTTTTTCAAGTCAGGGGATAAAATAACATCATCCCACTCCACTGTTGGGTCAAAAAAAGCATCTGTCCCGCCAATAATATACACATCACGCCGCCGCTTTATCTTCGGGCGAACAGCTTTTGCACAAACAGATTCAAATGATGCCCATGTATCAAGCCTATCTGCTGGAACAAGCGCAATTGCAGTCAAATCTTGTACATCATCATCAAAATAAGAACTTGCATAAATGACTTCAAAATCATCATCATCTGTAACAGTAAATTTAAATAAAAATGCACCTGCAGTTGTCGTTAAAACCATCTTTTTACCACGTGCTGTATAATCACTGATGGGTGTAATTACCTTACAATCCAACTCTTCAAAACCATCATACTTAGCCTTTCCACGCAACGAACGCCCCACTTTAACATAAGATTGTGCAATCTTATTACTACACTCAGTCGATGCCCAGATTGTGGCATAGGGGGTATCTGAATAACGGCGTTCCCATTCTTGGCTTGCCCACTCAACAAGGCGTTCATATTGCATTGGCGTACTCTTTTCTTTCGTTTTTTTGTGATGGTTAAATGGTGAACTACGGCTTTTTTTCCTACGATTTAATTGTGTCCGAAAACGATTGACAGACTTTGACATAAGCGTTTATCAAACCTATATAATCAATATGGACTTACACCAACACTTTTAATATAGCCCGAAGCCTCTAAAATGAATATAGCATTTCAATCTAAATATAACATACAGTAGAAAGATTTGTTCGACATGATAACAGCTTATGTAACACACAAACGCTATCCTGAACATACATTCGCAGGTCATCCAGAACATGCAGGACGAATCGAAAGTGTATGGCAACAACTCGAATCATCAGGTCTCGCCAATAGATTATCTAATTTGCGCCCAAACCCAGCCACCGATGAGCAAATTTTGAGTGTACATACCCAAGATCATCTCACACAGCTTAAATTAGTTAGCCAACAAGATGAAATTGTTTTTATTGACCCAGATACCTATGCCCTACCCGCTTCGCTTGATATTGCTAGGCTATCCGCTGGTGGTGTTATTCGTGCAGTTGATGAAGTAATGTTAGGCAAAGTTGATAATGCAATAGCAGCTGTTCGTCCCCCCGGGCATCATGCTGTACCCAGCCGTCAAATGGGATTCTGTTTGATTAATAATGTTGCTGTTGGGGCGCGCCACGCACAAAAAACTCATGGAGCAAAAAAGGTACTCATACTTGATTATGATGTGCATCATGGCAATGGTACACAAGATATTTTTTATCAAGATAACACCGTGATGTTTATATCGATTCACCAAAGCCCATTTTATCCGGGGACAGGACATATCGGCGAAACAGGGACACTTAATGGTCACGGCTATAATCTCAATGTTCCGATTCGTGGTGGATATGGGGACGAAGCCTATAAAGCAATCTTTGATGATATTATCTGGGGTGCTGTAGAGAAATTCGATCCTGACTTAATGCTCATTTCTGTAGGTTTTGATGCCCATTGGGTTGATCCATTAGCCCAAATGAAACTCAGTTTGACAGGATATGATTATCTCGCACGAGAATGTATCAAGATGGCAAATAAAGTCTGCAAGGGGAAAATTGTCTTTGTAATGGAAGGCGGTTATGACCTGAAAGCACTGGGGCATGGTTGGCGTAATATTGCACATGCTTTATTGGATGAAGATGAACTCAGTGATCCATATGGCGACGCACCGAGTTCATTCGGAGCTAAAGATATTCAATCTGATATTCGTCAGATACGCTTGCTACATGGAATTTAACTGAGCAACAAATCGCCTTCGACACCTTGTTGTTCAGCAAGCGCACCACGCAAATCAAATACTTGGTCACGTAATGCCGCCGCCTTCTCAAATTCAAGGTCTTGTGCGGCTTTCTTCATTTCTTTCTCAAGCTCATCAATCATACGCTCCAATTCACCCATTGGTAACTCTGTTAGGCTAACACCTGATGCTTTTGCATCTTTATCGCTATCACTCATCTTACGTAGCCGATCGTTAATATCTTGGATAGCTTTAACAATCTGCTGAGGCTCAATACCACGTTCTATATTATGTGCCTCTTGTTTGGCACGGCGACGGTCAGTTTCATCAATCGCAAATTCCATTGCAGGTGTCATTTTATCGGCATACATAATCACACGTCCTTCAAGGTGACGAGCAGCCCGCCCAATAGTCTGAATCAACGCAGACGCAGACCGTAAGAAACCTGCTTTATCAGCATCAAGAATCGCAACCAGAGAGACTTCTGGCAAATCTAAACCTTCACGCAATAAGTTAATCCCCACGACAACATCATAAACACCCATTCGTAAATCACGCAGAATCTCTACACGCTCTAAGGTATCAATCTCCGCATGAAGGTATTGTGCTTTAATTCCCGTTTCATTCAGATAGCCCGACAACTCCTCAGACATACGCTGAGTCAAGGTTGTGACAATAGCACGTTGCCCTAATTTAACCCGTAAAGCAATCTCCTGAAGTAAATCATCAATCTGACCTTTAATGGGGCGAACATCTATTTGTGGATCAACAATCCCAGTTGGGCGAATAATTTGTTCAACAACATTTTGTGCATGTTCACCTTCATACGGACCGGGGGTGGCACTGGTATAAACAGACTGGCCGACACGTTGTTCAAATTCTTCAAATTTAAGAGGGCGATTATCCAGTGCGCTAGGCAAACGAAAACCATAATCAATCAAAACTTGTTTCCGCTGACGATCACCATTATACATACCGCGTATCTGTGGGATTGTCATATGGCTCTCATCAATCACAAAAAGGTGATCTTCGGGCAAATAATCAATTAAGGTATAAGGCGCACTACCGGGTTCTCGACCATCAAAATGTCTTGAATAGTTCTCAATACCGGATGTAAAGCCAACTTCACGGAGCATTTCGATATCATACCGTGTTCTTTGTTCCACACGTTGGGCTTCAACCAATTTACCTTCTCGCTTGAAGTATGTAACTTGCTGTTCTAATTCTTGCTCAATATTATGGAGTGCTTGTTGGACACTATCATCATCTGTAATGTATTCACGAGCAGGGAAAATTGTAACTAAGTCATGTGTGTTATGAATTTCACCTGTCAAAAGGTCAAACTCGACAACACGTTCAATTTCATCACCCCATAAGTAAATACGAAATCCAGTTTGAGAATATCCAGGTACAATCTCCAAAGTGTCCCCACGTACACGGAATGTACCCCGTCGCAACTCCATATCATTACGTGTATATTGGATACGAACTAAATCACGCAAAATCTGCTGGCGACGAATCTCTGTCCCAACTTTTAATTCAACTGACATCTTGCGCCAATTGACAGGATCGCCTAGACCGTAAATGCAGGAGACAGACGCAACAATTAGGACATCACGACGAGAGAATAGAGATGCTGTCGTGGATAAACGTAATTGCTGAATCTGTTCGTTAATATCTGTTGATTTTTCAATAAACAAATCATGACGAGGCACATAGGCTTCTGGCTGATAATAATCATAATAACTAACAAAATATTCAACAGCGTTTTTAGGAAATAGCCGTCTAAATTCTGAATAGAGTTGCGCTGCCAATGTTTTATTATGCGCCATAATTAAAGTCGGACGTTGAGTTTCTTGAACGATATTAGCAATCGTAAATGTCTTCCCTGTTCCTGTTGCACCGAGTAAAGTTTGATGTTGATGACCTTCACCTAAACCATCAAGCAACCCTGCTATTGCAGTCGGTTGATCCCCTGTTGGTTGAAATTCTGATACTAATTCAAAATCAGGCATATTAACTCCTAAAATACCGAACGGACGTTCGCATGAGTCCTCAAGTATACTGTCGAAAGAGAGATAATCACAGGGTATAATACGGAGAATTAAGCATAACTTTAAGGATGTAGATTATGACTTTAGGTCACAAACAATTCGCAACCACCACTCGTGGTCTAAACCGCAATACACCACCGATGCGTTTATTTGAGAAAGCTAAAGTCTATGGTATCTGGAATCCAAGTGATATTGATTTTTCCCAAGATATAGAAGACTATCAAGGTCTGGCAGATAATGAAAAAGACATCATTAAACGACTCACATCTCTGTTTGTCGCAGGTGAAGAAGCTGTAACACTCGATTTACTACCTTTGATTATGGTGATTGCCAAAGAAGGACGTATTGAAGAGGAAATGTTTCTCACCTCATTTTTATGGGAAGAAGCCAAGCATACGGATTTATTCCAACGTTTTTTGAGTGTGGTTCTTAAAGTTAGTGGTACAGACTTATCACATTATCATACAGAAAATTACAGTACCATTTTTTATCAAGCACTCCCCCATGCACTCGATGCCTTAATAACAGACCAATCACCAGAAGCCCTCATCAAAGCATCGGTAACATATAATATGATTGTTGAAGGTGTTCTTGCAGAAACAGGCTACTATACCTACTTCTCCATGCTCCAACAGAATAATATTATGCTGGGGCAAGTTCAGGGCGTAACTAAAGTCAAACAAGATGAGTCACGTCATATTGCTTATGGCATCTATTTAATTTCAAGACTTGTTGCAGAACATCCTCACTTATGGGATATTGCAGAAGACACCATGAATACCTTACTCATGCCAGCAATTGGTATCATCGAGGAAATATTTGCACTCTATGATCCAGTCCCATTTGGGCTTGAGATTGATGATTTCATTAATTTCGCTATGGGGCAATTTCAAAAACGTATGAATCGCATAGAAGCAGCACGCGGTAAATCATTAGAAGAAATCATGTCTATCACACAACAGGCAATTGACGCAAATGACGCATAATTTACCCAATATTGACCCAAGACCTTGACAATCAGGTGCTCACATGATACTATTTAATCTCGCAATAAAACCTATTGCAGTTTAAAAATCGGTGCGGGGTGGAGCAGTGGTAGCTCGTCGGGCTCATAACCCGAAGGTCGTTGGTTCGAATCCAGCCCCCGCTACTTTTGCTGATGTAGCTCAGCTGGTTAGAGCGCGCGACTCATAATCGCGAGGTCGGAAGTTCAAGTCTTCCCATCAGCATCCCAAAGAGACCCTAATGGGTCTTTTTTTGTTTCAATCCACCATTTGTAATAAGAAACTCAACAAATTATTCTAGTCAACTGGATTCATGCCGTAGTAAATCTTCTAAAGTTTCACGTTGACGTGCGACAGACCATGACTCCCCTGTTACATCTACAACAACCTCAGCAGGGCGTAACCTCGCATTATAATTACTCGCCATAACCATACCATATGCTCCAGCAGTCATCACAGCAATTTTCTCCCCCACTTGCATAATAGGTAAATCACGGTCTTTAGCCAGAACATCTGCTGTTTCACATACTGGTCCTACAATATGTCCACGACTTAATTCATCTGACTTCTTCACTAAGGGAACAACTTCATGATGAGCTTGATAAAGAGACGGTCTTATTAGTTCTGCCATACTGCCATCAGTTATGTAAAAGGTCTGCCCTGCTTGCTGTTTCACATATTGAACCTCAGCAACCAAAATTCCAGCATCAGCAATTATAGAGCGTCCGGGTTCTAATAGAACTTTATACCCTTTAAGCAAGGGCGTGAGAGACTGCGCAAAGCTCTCAATAGACGGTATTTCCTCGTCAAAATGATAAGGCACTGGAATCCCACCACCCATATTAATATATTCGATACTTGCATAGGGTGTGCTGAGTTCAATCGCTTGTTCCACTGCTTGAATCGTAGCATCTTTATCACCCAATTGACTACCAATATGAAGATGAATACCTGCAAATTCAATACGCGGATAATCAGATTGTCGCGCCAGCACATCTTGGATAACTTCAGCCGTTAAACCAAATTTTGCACCACCATGTCCAGTAGAGATATAGGGATGAGTATTTGCTGTCACTTGCGGATTAAGGCGTAAGGCCACCCGAACAGAATCAATAGCATGACGTTCTGCAACTTGTTGAATATATTCCAGTTCAAGCACATTTTCGACATTAAACCAACCGATACCTTGCTGGATAGCATATTCGATTTCTTGTGGCGTTTTACCAACTCCTGCAAATACAATATCTTTAGCGTCTACACCAGCATATAAGGCACGATGAATTTCACCCATGCTAACAGTATCCACACCTGCTCCGACAGCCGATAAAGCTCTTAAAACAGCGATGTTGCCATTCGCTTTTGCACTATAGTGAATATGAGTATCTAGTGCAGAAAATGCGGTTTTTAGGCGCTTGTAGTTTTCAACTGCCCGTCTCAAACTGTAGATATAGGTAGGTGTACCAACTTCTCCAATTATTTCATCAACAGCAAGAGAATCTATACTCAGGTCACGTCCAACATATCGAATAGATGTGTTATATACCACTATTTTTCACCTAGTAATTGATAAATTTGTACAGGTTGGCTAATGCCTTTCGGTTGAACAGGGTCTAATTTCGTGTAATTAAAAGCATCACCAAGCATCTGTTGAGTAATCTCAGAAATAATAACTTCACGTCCCTTAGCAACACTACAGAGACGAGAGCCAAGATTCATTACACGTCCCATAGCCGTAAAATCGGTACGAATCGAAGGACCAAATTCACCAGCAATGACTTCTCCTGATGAAATACCGATTCCCATGATGGGTAACTCACGATTTTGTTCAGCATATTCTGCAACAAGATTTGTATGAACCCGTTGCATCTCTAATGCTGCTGTTGCCGCATAATACGCGTGATGTTCCATTGATACTGGCGACCCAAATAAGGCAATCACCTCATCGCCCACAAATTTATCAAGCGTTCCGCCATACTCAAAAATAACATTTGTCATTTCTTCAAGAAAGCGATTCAAAATCTCCACAAATTCATCAGGTTCTGTTCGTTCAGCCCATTCTGTAGACCCGCGCAAATCAGCAAATAAGACAGTCAGAACAACACGTTCACCTGCCAGAACACTATCATCGGCGCGCTGTAACAAGGCTTCCAAAACTTTGGGGTCGACAGAACGGCTCAAAACTTTCCGCATCCGTCGGCGTTCCAAACGTTCAAATACAGCCGTATCCACTTGGCTCGTAATCGCAGATAACATACGTCTATCATCAGGGCTAAAGCCAAATTCATTGGTACTATTCACAGCACCAAACACACCAATAATTTTATCTTTTAAGATAAGTGGGACAGCTACAATAGAACGTATTACGTCCTCAACATCATTGTCGTAAATCACATCTTCGGTTTTAAGTGCTTGGATTGAAAAATGGTCTATTTTATTTGTATAGTTTTCATCAATGTGTACATCAGGTGGAATAGAAGCCATCAATTCAAGCGATTCTTCATTTTCGTTATATAACATGATGTAACCCATTTCACAGGTCACAGCACTACATAACTCATCTAATACCGCATTTAGCATAGCTTCCAATTCAGAATCTTGGTCGCGAATACGGTCAATCCGATAGATCGCTTCTAATTCACGGTTACGCTGTTCCAATTGTAAGGATATGCGATGCTTAACCATAGCCGAATCAACTTGACTCACCATCGCATAGAGCAAACGAATTTCAGCTGTTGTAAAGGGTTTATTCCGTGCGACAACAATTGCACCTGTGGTTTGACCATAGACTTTTAAAGGTGCGCCCAACAGTGTATATGCTTCTAATTCGGGTGGCGATATAATCGTTTGAGGTGATTGAACATCTATCAGTTTCATCCTTAGGCGATTAAGTATCGGTTCAGGTAGATTGCCATTAGGAACATTACCACGAACAAAGGTTTCACGACGGTCGTCAAAATCGACCAAAATTGCGCAGAAGGACGCATCAAAATGTTTGAGCATCACAGCACAAAAGCTATTGAGAAGGTTACTTTCGTCAGGAGAACTATCACGTAAATGGTCAATTTGGAATATGGCTTCTAATTCACGATTACGTTCCGCAAGTTTCCACATCGTGCGAGCTTGCATCACTGCCGAATCTACTTGACTTTCTGCCAAATCCAGCAATTCCTTATCTTCATCAGAAAACGGTATACCATCCCGCGCAACAAAAAAACTACCCACAACAATCCCAGTGTTGTCAATCTTAATCTGAACCGCTAAGGAGTGTTTCCAAATACTAGATTTAAGTGAAAATGGGCGATCATAGTGCATTGCCTCTCGACAAAGTGGAAGTGCCATATCATCGGGTAAGCTAATTGCTGTAAGAGCTTCAGTTTCTTGTGTATCATCATCGACAAGTAAAATTGCTGCAACATCAGCAGAAAAAAAACGTTTGAGTAAGCTCGCAATTGCACTAAACATACTCTGAGGTGAGCGACCTTGGTCAACGGTATCTCGAATTCGGTCAATATGTTTTAGAAGATCAAGTTGCCTATCTCTCAGTTTAATTTCATTTTCTGACATTCTCATTCCATCCCATAAGTGTTGTACAATATAAATATTGAATCGACCTAATTTAGCAAGTATGCTAGTTAGTATAGCAGACATCGCTAGAAATAATCCAATCAGGATAAGGAGTAAGTAGACACTTGATTGAACATACCGCTGATGAAAAATTACTTGACGCATATCAATCAATACGTCATCGTGAGCATAAGCTAATTCATAATCTTTTGCCCGTTCTCACAAAAATTGATACTTTAGATCAAGCACAAGTTGATCAAGTCAGGGATGCTATGTTTCATACTGACCATCCCTATCTTATGGTTCTAGTTGGACCATTCAATTCTGGAAAATCAAGTCTTGTCAATGCCCTCATGGGCAGTCGTGAGCTTCTCACTATTGGCGCAACACCGACAACAGATACTATACAAATTTTACGCTGGGGAGAAGAAGCTGAGCGAATGGAATCGGGTGGTGAGGTCGAAACGGTCTTTTACCCATCAGAACTGCTAAAAAAGGTCAGCGTCGTAGATACCCCTGGGCTTGAATCCGTATTTAAGTCACATGAACAGACAACCCGTAAATTTTTGCATCGGGCTGATGTTGTTCTCCTTGTCATGATGGCAACACAAGCCATGACAGCCAGCAACCTCGAAACCATGCAGATGTTTAAAGATTACGGCAAAAAAGTGATTATCGTTGTCAATCAATGTGACCTACTCAGTGAAGATGAACGCCAAGAAATTAAAGAGTTCGTCCGTAACGAAAGCAAATCCAAGCTCGGCACACAACCTGAAATATGGATGCTCAGCGCTAAGCAAGGGTTAGATGCTGTTCAAGACGGAACACGGGATGAGTTACTTTGGGTTACAAGTGGTATACATCAAATTGAAGCCTATGTTGATAGCCAACTCAGTGATGCGTCTCGCCTACGCCAAAAACTGCAAACACCGCTTCAAATTGTACAAAATGTACACGCTAAAGCAGTCGATGCCGTTAAACAAAATCAATCGGCACTATCACAATATCAAAGCATAAACGAAAACATTGACCAGCAATTGATTACGCAACGCAGAGGTCAAGAAAAGTCTGTAAGAGAAATCAATGCGGAAATCGAAACACAATTCCAAGATATTGGAAAACGTAGCGAAAGCGCATTGATGGAAATCTTTAAGCTGTCCCGTGCTATCCAATCTCTATTTGGTGGGATATTGCAACTTATCGGACTCACCCGTATATTGGGAAGATTCCGCCAAACATCTCATGTGGAAAAAGCCTTCAAAGAACATGCCGTATTCCAGCCAATGGATGAAATCAACAGAATCGTTGATAAGCTCGGACCCCGTTTAGAAGGTCAAGATATGCAAGATATAGACAATCTTGTGAAATATGGTCAAAAGGAAATTTCACAGTTACCTGATGATTTGAAAGAAAAGGTAATTGGAGCTATCCAAGCCCCTATCAAATATGTACGTGACCATATTCAAAAACTAGACGAACAATTAGACCCGATTGAACAATCTGTCAAAACACTCGAAGTCCATAAGTTAGAAGATTCGCTACGCAATACTCTACTCTACCTTGCTGCATGGGAATTAATTGCCCTAACATTACTTGTCGCATTCTGGCAATTTTCGGCAGGGATGGAAGATTCGGGATTGAGGCTATTGGTTATAATTGTTATTCCACTCGTTGCGATTTTAGGGTTCTTAATGCTTCCTATTCGTGGACGGATGATACACACTCAATTTGTTAATCGCCTTAATGGTTTATCGCAACAATATCAAAATACCATTTCGACAAGTGCAAATAAGCAGATTGACTATGGAATCCAACTTCGTAAAGATGCTATTGCACCACTCACACGCTTGATTGATGCACAGACTTCAATTCATGATGAACATCTTGAGAATCTGCGTAATAGTGAACAAGTTATTACCAGCATCGAGTCTGACCTTAACTCATTAGGCAAGCGTAAAATACTAGGAGTCACACTATGACAAGCCCAACTGTCACTATGCTTGATGGACCTATAACCGCACTGCGCGAACGTGAAATCAAGCTCATTAACAATATCGCTGAATCACTTATTCAGTTCGATACACAAGCCGAAGATGAACGCCAACGTCTACATGATGTGGCGCAAGATTTACGCGATATGTTCTTTATCGTATCTGTCATTGGTGAATTTAATGCGGGTAAATCTACATTTATCAACGCATTAATTGGTGAGAAACTATTACCAATGGGGATTAAGCCAACAACTGAATATATTGAGCTTATTCGCTATTCAGACCAACCAAATCGCAAACCTGTCGTACGTGCCGATGGCTTACGCGAATGGTCGCACCCCAATATCGGAACAGATGGAGTTGCAATTGTTGATACTCCTGGGACGGGGTCTATCTTCCAAAAACACGAGCGTACTGCAAAAGACTTCCTCCATCGCAGTGATCTTGTTATCTTCTTAATCTCAGCAAAACGCGCTTTCGGTGAATCTGAGAGATTGTATCTGGAATTGGCAAAGGATTATGGAAAGAAAATCATCCTTATTATCAATCAGATTGATTTGCTAACCCCGGCAGAACAAACAGAAGTCCGAAAATTTGTGGAAGAACGTGTAGAAGAATTCTTAAATATCACACCATTGATATTTATGACCTCAGGCAAGCAATTCTTTGAAGATACAGAAGCGGATAACATCAGTGACCAAAGTGGTGTTTTAGCAATACGCGCCCACCTGCGCGGTGTCTATCAAGAAGCCCCCCCTGCCAAGCAAAAGTTGCTAACCCAATTATCAACTGCTGAACGTATCACACAAACCGTTTATGAGAGAGTCAAACAAAAGCTCGATACAGTCAGCCTTGATACAGAACGTATCAAAGATATTGAATCCGAACTTGAACAACAATCACTAGGCTTGGATAAACAAATGGCAGAAGCTAAAGCTGAGATTGTTACGACACTCGAAAATGTTCGTAAACGTGGTTTAGCATTTATCGGCGAACACCTCTCTATTCGCAAATTACGTACCTCATCAAATAAAGATGACTTGCAAACACAATTCCAAGATGTTGTTATTGGTCATTCCCTAAAGAATATCAACAAAGCCACCAATGACTATATCAATGCAGTCGTTGACCAAAGCCGTATGTACTGGCGCAGTGTGATTGACCGTTTGAATAAGCTCCAAGACATCTTAGAAAAAGAAGTGGATGGTTTGGATGCAGGTATCTATTCAGAACAACGCGAAAGTCTGCAAGATGCTATTCGACTTGCCGAAGCAGAACTAAAATCTTATTCCTCAGGTCTCGTTATGCGTGAGATGGAAGATGCTTTTAATACCAATATGGGTGGTTTCCAGCGTTCCGTGCTAGCATCCATAAGCGGTATTATTACAGCATTAGTCGCTATCGCAACACCCGGCCCTATACTTGGTATTGCAGCAGCCCCCTTAGCGTTACCAGCTCTTGTTATAGGTAGTGTTGGGGCAGTCTTATTCGGTGTTCCTGCTTATCAATACTATCGTAAGGTCAATCAGGAAACACGCGAGAAATTTAATAACAACATCGATAAACTCGAAAAGAACTATCATGATGCACTCGATGAACTGACTATGAAAGAGCGTAGTCGCTTAAATCAGTATGGGAAACAAGTTTTAACCCCCATTTTCAGCCGCCTTGATGTGCTTGCAAAACGATATGGTGACCACGATACACAACTGAAAGATTACCTTGATGAGTTGTCCGATTTACGAGGTCGTATTGAAGCTCTAAGTTAATATAGAAATAATCCATAAACGGGTGGGGATTGATTTATCCATCCGTTTTTATTTGGTAAATAATATGCTAACACTTGAACAACAACTTATTATTACAATTCAACTCATACTAGCAGCCATTTTGAGTATGATTATAGGGATGGATAGAGAGCGCCAAAACAAGCCTGCTGGACTACGTACCCATATGCTGACAGGTGTTGGTTCATGCCTATTCACAGCTTTATCTATATACGCATTTCCAAATGGAGACCCAACCCGTATCGCATCAAATATTGTAACAGGCATTGGTTTTCTGGGGGCTGGAACGATCATCGTACGCAACAATGAGCCACGCTCACTCACAACGGCGGCTAGCATCTGGTCAACAGCAGCAATTGGCATGGCAGTTGGGGCATCTGCGTGGTTTCTTGCATTTACGGGAACAATTCTTATTTGGTTTATCCTCGTAATTATCCACCGTATTGAAGAAAAACAATTTAATCGACCAGAAGAAAAGGCAGATACACCAGAAGTATAACTGCCCTCAAATTTCTTATATTGTAAATTGACCATTCTCGTAGAAGAGTTCACCATCAACATGAATTTGACTATCTTCTCGCATGTCACAAATCATATCCCAATGAACTGCACTTTTATTTTGGCTACCTGTTTCTGGATACCCCATACCAATCGCCATATGGATTGTTCCGCCAATTTTCTCATCATAGAGGATACTGCCTGTAAAGCGATTAATACCAAAGTTCGTGCCAATTGCAAATTCACCTAAATAACGCGCCCCAGCATCTGTGTTGAGTTGTGCATGTAGTAATTCTTCATTTTGTTCAGCTGTTCCATCAACAACTTTACCATCCTCAAATTTGAGTTCGATACCACTGACTGCCCTGCCACCGACAATAGATGGATAACTAAAGCGAACCCATCCATTGATACTATCTTCAACAGGTCCTGTGAAAATTTCGCCACTAGGCATATTGCGCTTGCCATCGCTATTCATGAATGTACGTCCATCAATACTAAGGCTCAAATCAATATTAGGTCCTTTAAGTGTGATAGAGCGTTTACCTGCAAGATAATCTACTTTTGATTGTTGCATCGTACTGAGATTACGCCACTCTGCCGCAGGGTCATCCATATCACAGAAGCAAGCCCCATATACAAAATCTTCATATTCTTCGAGGCTCATATTGGCTTCTTGTGCGCTTGCTTGTGATGGGAACATTGTACCCACCCAACGGAATTCCCCACGCGCCGCCCGTTCTAAACGCGTCGTCAATATCTGACTTTGTGCCGAACGATAGGCTTGCATCCGCTTCCCGCTAATACTAGTCATCGCCCGTGTATTTTCCGAGGCACTCACACGAATATATACATCGGCATCGTTGATATATTGTTGCATGGTTGGGTCAACCCAATCAAGCTGATCTTGTGATGCGTGACGCAAAAAATAACGTTGCATATAAGCATCATTCATAATCAACGTGGGATAGCCACCAGCATCAACTACGGCTTCATAAATATCTCGTAAAATAGGTAAAGAGTTCGGATCACCTAATATACCAACCCAATCCCCAGCCTTTACTTCTGTGGAGTAATTGACCAATAACTGTGCTAAGCGTTTACGTCTTATATCTGTCATAATCTATCCTCAATGAAAATTAAGCATTTGAATAAAATTGAATCGTATTATAAAGAAAAAGCGCACATTATATGATGTACGCCCTCTCTAATTCATAAGCAAGTTATCTAGCTCAAGTCCTGTGCTTTAGCTAATGCTGTCAAGAAATTGACTTCATTACCAATGACAGGAACATATTCAACATGTTGAATAACATCATCTTTGTCAATTACAAAAACAGCACGTTGGCAAACACGCCAATCAACATCGTGAACACCATAAGCATCAGCAAACTGCATATCACGATATGTTGTCAATGTTTCGGTATTTTCAATACCTTCATTACCACAAAAGCGTTTCAATGCAAAAGGCATATCTGAGCTAACAGTCAAGACAACTGTATCTTCGAGGTTTGCAGCTTCTTCATTGAAGCGACGTGTTTGCGCAGAGCATACACCTGTATCAATTGAAGGAATTACACTAATAATTTTTACTTTGCCTTTGTAACTTGACAATGTTTTAGGGGACAAATCATTTGCAATTAATGTAAAGTCAGGTGCAGATTGACCAACTTCTAACATATCGTTCTTCACAGTGTGTTCATTATCACCCACCATCATGCCAGGACGACCCATGTTTCTATTCTCCTTTTTATTTGGTTATGGATTTTTAAGATGTTTATATCAAATTATAAGCACTCAAGCGAGTGACTCACAACTGTTAAGGTTATTAAATTGACAATTTATAATCTCACATTAATTAAACAGGGAGAACTTACATGTCTCGTAATAGAATACTCATCGGAGTTGTTGTTGCAATTTTTGCTGTAATTGGACTCTTAATTACAGAGCCATGGACATACTTCGTCGTCAATGAAGTGGATGAAGCATTTCCAAGTCTATCTAGCGAACAACGCGAATCTATCAATAACATGCCTGAAGACCAAAAGAATACGCTAATTGAGATGGCTGAAGACAATCCGGAAATGGCTGAAAATGTTGCAGCCGCACAGGTCGGCGATGATACAGTTGTTCCAGAAGATGAACAAGCAATGCCAGAGGATATGCCTGCAGAACCCATTATCCTTAGCACTGGATCATTTATAACGATTGACCCTGTTCATGGAGCACAAGGCACAGCAACAATCTATGAATTACCAGAAGGCAATCGTGTTTTGCGTTTTGAGAATTTTAAATCTACCAATGGACCTGAGTTACATGTCATCCTATCCAAAGAAGTACCTACAAGTACATTTGCAAGCGTTGGTGAAGAGATGATTGACCTCGGCACATTAAAAGGCAATATAGGCAATCAAAACTACGATATTCCAGCCGATATCGACTTAGATGACTATAATAGCATTGTTATCTATTGCGTCCCATTTAAGGTCGTTTTTAGCTCCGCAGAATTGTCATAAACAAAGTTCAGATAGGGGGTGAAATGCCCCCTACTTTTATTTATTCAAAATCTTGATACCGCCAAACACCATCAACCATTGTACCGAGTACATCAATATCGAGAATTTCATCAGGTTCAGCTGAATAAATATCACGATCAAGTACAATCAAATCAGCAAGGTAACCCTCAGCTAATTGACCAAGCCGATCTTCCATATTTGCAGCATAGGCTGGACCTTGTGTGAAACCAAGTAAGGTTTCATCTAATGTTAGGCGCGCATCAGGATGCCACCCACCCTCAGGTTTACCATTACGATGACGTGTAATGGCTGCATGAATACCGAGGAATGGATCAAACGGCTCAACAGGCGCATCAGACCCTAAGGCTAATACCGCTCCTCTATCAAGCTGAATACGGGGATTATACGCATATTGAGTACGCTCTCCCCAGTAGCGGTCAGCTGTGACCATGTCCGATGTCGCGTGAATCGGTTGCATCGATGCAATCACATTCAGTTCAGCTAAGCGATTGATATCACTTGGATGGATAATTTGGACATGCTCAATACGATGACGACGAGATGACGGAGCTTCTCCACGAGCTTTTTCTTCAGCACGCACATTTTCAAATACATCAAGTACATCATGAACCGCTTTATCCCCAATGGCGTGAACAGTAGAGGGTAAGCCATAAGCACTCGCACGACTGACATATTCAACCATCTCTTCTTTATCAACCACAGCCATCCCATAATTATCAGGTTCGCCTTCATAAGATTCAAACATCAATGCAGTCTTAGGACCTAATGCACCATCTGCAAATAATTTAAGCGCACCAATCCGTATCCAGTCATCGCCAAAATTAGCGCGAATCCCAGACTCGATAGCTGCGGACAACCAGTTTTGATTGATATTTTTCAAAACACGTAATGATAAGTCACCACGCTCACGCAAAATCTGTAACGCAGCAAGGCATGATGGGTTATCAAAGTCATGTATCATTGTCAGCCCATACTTAAGAGCCAATTCTTGAGCGTCAAACATCATATCGGCAAGTTGATTTGGTGTTGGGGTAGGCACAATATCATAAACCAAGTTCATCGCAGACTCTAATAGAATCCCAGTAGCTTCACCATTTGCATCACGATGAATCTGCCCACCTTCGGGGTCAGGAGTAGAATCTGTAATACCAGCCAATGTCATAGCTTTACTATTTATCCATGACGCATGCCCACTCTTTGCATTGAGTGCAATCGGATGTTGTGAACTTATGTTATCTAAATCTGTTTTGGTAGGAAACGCACGATCTTCCCACAAATCTTGCGCCCAGCCTCGTCCTGTTATCCATTCTCCAGCAGGTGTCTCAGCAACTCTTTCTCTTACTCTATCAAGTGCAATCTGCTTGCTTGAGACTTCAAATACATCAACTGAACGCAAAGCCCGAGATTGCCATTCCCAGTGTAAGTGAGCATCGGTCAAACCCGGTAATATCGTTTTGCCGTTCAAATCAACTTTTTTTGTACGACTATTCGCAAATGAAAGGATTGTGTCATCATCCCCTAAAGCAACCACCCGTCCATAGCTAATCGCAACAGCGCTGACACGAGGTTGATTGGCATTAAGTGTAATAATATTCCCATTAAAAAGGATTGTTTGAATCATGTCGATGTCCTATCTAAATATTTCTAACACACGCTGAATTTCTGTCTGTGTTGGTGCGCTTTCAACACCTGTACGTGTGACCGAATATGCGGCCAAATGTCCTGCGATTCTAACAGCTTTCGCTACATCATTACCAACCAAAGATAATACACCTAACAAAGATGATGCAAAAACATCACCAGCACCTGTTAAATCTCGGGGTTTCACGTCGATACTATCATAGTGCATGGTATCGCCATTATGATAATATGTACCACCACCACGCCCATTTGTCACAACAAGGTGATTCGCAATTTGCTTGATTTCATCGGTTAGCTTTGGATATTGTTGAATATCTTCTTCGCTATAAACAATAATGTCCAATAGCTTAAAAGCCTCTTCATCAAACCAACGCTTAAAATGTACACGCCCATCATCATCCCAACGGCGCATCAGACCTTGTAAAGTCAGCATAACCGTTGCAGAAGAAAAATGTTTTGCAATCTCTGCTGGGTCAACCTCACCTGCCAGTGGACCTATATGAACATAAGGTGCATCAGTCCACCCATTCGGAACATCGCTATATTCAATCGATGTCGCTGTTGCACGCACATATTGGTGGCGATCATCCTCAATATATATATTTTCATATGTTAAAGAGTCTTCGGCTGGAATAACCATTAACTTGCCATAAGACAGTAAGTGTTTTAAAAGGGGTTCATCATAAGCAGCACTTGTCAATACACCAACTTTATGACCAAATGCGGCATATGTAGGCGCGGCATAGGACACAGTTCCCCCCAACATACGTCCACCGGGTACTAAATCTGCTGTCATATGACCAATTACAAGTACATCAATTACAGAAGACATAAGCCTCTCTCACATGGTTGAAATATAAAACAAAGACGCATGGTTGAGATGCGTCTCTGGTTGACTATCAAATTAATTGCCGAAGACAAACATTATTTAGGGACAATCGTAACCTTACGAGTACGTCCTTCACCGACACTGCGCGTTGTCACATCATCATGTCCACGCAAGGTCAAATGAATAATACGACGTTCATTGGGTGGCATCGGTTCTAAGGTAATCGTGCGTCCTTGTTGAATAGCTTGTTTCGCCATCCGATTCGCTAAACCCCGAAGCCGATTTGAACGTCCAGTTTTATAACCAGCTGCGTCAATAATGATATTTGCACGGCGTTGCAAGCGTCGGCTACAAATCAAACGGACAATATATTGCAAAGAAGACAAAGTCTCCCCACGTCGCCCTATCAAGCGATTCATACCCTTGCCTGAGATATTTAACATCCAGTGCATTTCTTCATTATCCGATTCAGCTTCTGCACGATGAACCGTGATTGTCCCCTTGATTTGCATCTTCTCAAGGAGTTCTTCCAGCACTTGTTTACCAACTTGTGCATCTTCATCAAGCTCATCATCAGAGACTTCGACCATGTTCTCGGCAACAGATTCATCGTCGTCGTCATCATCATCGTCATTATCGTATTCAACAACAGCCTTTGATTTTGGTGGTGGTGTACGTTTGCCAATCAAAACCAAGCGAACACGAGCTTCCTTCGCCCCAAAGCCGAATAAACCAGTATTGGGTTCTTCCAAAACTTCAACCATGACATCACCAGGTTGAGCATTTAATTCTTTGAGACCTTTGCTGATTGCATCTTCAACATTGTTCCCAGTTACTTCTATCATTTCCATAATTATTACCCCTGTGTGCGATGTTATTGTGGCAACAGGTTACTTCTTGCGTGGTTTCTTTTTCTTATTAGAATTACGAGGTTTCTTCACAGGTTCATCTTCCTCGTCGTCACTATCCACAATCACATCGTCATCATTATTATTAGACCGAAAAATTTTGTCCAATACTTTACGTCCCTGTGGACTGTATTGAACGACACCTACCAAGTTGGAGGTGACAAAGTAAATTGATAACCCAACTGAGAATGACAAGGAGAAAAAGCCAAACATCAAAGGCATAATTGTTGTCATACTTTGGGTCATTGCTTGTGCTTGACCACCGATACCACCACCACTATCATCTTTGTCATCATCATTATCTGATTTGCTTTGTTGTGTAGCACTCATCGTTAACTTGGATTGTGCCCAAGTGGTGATGAGAACCAACAATGGCAAAGCTAAAGCATAGGGTGGGTTTGTTGTTGGTGGTAATGTTAAATCCATACCTAACCACATACGTTGGATAGGAATCAAAGCATCCAATCCAGGTATAAGTAAGCGTTCTGGCAAATCCACCAATTGGAAAGGTGTCGCTGCCAAAGCAAAGAAAATTGCCTGATACAAACCAATCATCACAGGAAACTGAACAAGCATAGGTAAACATCCACCAACGGGGTTTACACCATGTTCTTTATAGAGTTTCATCTGAACTTCAGACAGTTTTTCCCGATCGTTTTTATATTTCTCTTGTAACTTTTTCAGCTTCGGTTGAAGCTGTTGCATCTTCCGTGAAGACTCTTGTTGGCGTGCTAGTAGTGGATACGTCAACATTCGGATAATAACTGTCAATATAATAATTGCCAGTACAACATCTTGATTCAGAACCGAGTATAGCCACGTCAGAACCGTTACAAACGGGTTTAAAATTAAATCCCACATTCAATCATGCTCCTGTCGATGGACTATCGTTTATATACCCACATTTGGCGACCATCAATCCCGAATGCGATTAACAATTCACCCGTATTTACAGAACTAACAATGACAAGTGGTTCGTCAATGTCGAGTGTATCAGATGGTTCAATAAGCAAAAGATCTCCAAGTAATTCAGGGCGACCTTCAATTTCTTGATCGTTAACTACAAGCCCATCACGACTATCAAGCCAGTAGACAACACCATCACGAGAAGCAACAATAACCCGATCTTCGTATATCACTGGACCAGGGCGAATACCGCGTGTTGCAACTTGTACAGACCATACTAAAGATAAATTATCATTGGTATCTAGTGCATGTACATAACCACTTAAGTCAGCGAGATATACAATACCATTAGCATCAATAGCAGGTGTACCCCATACCCAGTTTTGTGTTTCGTATTGATTCAAAATCTCACCATCATTCAGAGAGACTTCAAAGAACCCTTTATTGAAACTACCTACATAGAGACGGTCATCAACAATTAATGGTGTAGATGCAATCCCACCTTCAAGGTTAGCACGCCATTCCAACTCACCAGAGTCTTTATCAACAGCATATATGAAGTGGTCAAGCGAGGGGAAAACAATTAAATCACCAACTAATGCTGGTTTTGCCCAGACCCCTTCTTCTGTCGGATATGTCCACAAGATGCTTCGATCTTCAAGCAACATGGCACTGACATTTCCAGATTGGAATGGGATATATAGAACGCCATCAGCCAAAAGCATATCAGCAACAACATGATCTTGTATGGCTGTCGTTTGTTCAACAGTAGCCGTTATAGCATCAATTTCTAAAAGACGATTATTATGATGATCTGCTACTAAGAAACGGTCATTATCCAATGGTAAAGGATTTGAAAAGAATTGTGCATTATCATTTTCGCCTCCCTCTAATACCCATGTTCTAGGGTCATTATTTTCAGTTCGGCGTACCTCACCTGTTACAGGATTAATCAAGCGAGCAGGCGACCCGACATCAGGGCTGAGGATAGCAACTTGATTGGTATAAGAGACAACAATATGTTGCTCACCGTCAAGCTCAACTACACCAAGTGAAGGCCAACTTACACCTTGACGCGAACCAACACAGCCAGATAAAAGCACTGTCGCCAGAATAGCAAAAACAAGTAATCGATACCGCTTTGGATTCGTAATATTCAAACATCACTCCTTTGGAGGAACAGGGTCATAACCGCCAGGGTGCATAGGATGGCAGCGCATGATACGTTTTGTACCCATCCATGTTCCTTTAAACGGTCCATAGACTTCAATAGCTTCATACATATATACCGAACAAGTTGGGGTAAAGCGACATGCAGAGGGTAAACTTGGAGAAATAAAACGTTTATAAAAACGTAAAGATTTCAACAGAAACCACTTTAACATATCAGCCCTCCTCTACTAAACTAGCTTTGTAACACAACTTATTACAAATACGTAGAAACTCTTCAAAAGGTTGCTCAACAATAGAGGGTCGAGCAATAATTACTATATCGTATCCCTGATTTAACAGGGGATGAATCTGGTATATGGCTTCGCGTAAACGTCGTTTGACTCGGTTACGGACAACAGCACCGCCCACCTTTTTGCTGACGACAAATCCATAACGATTATGCGTTTGTTGATTCTCTACATAGCTGAATAACATCTTATGATGTTTATAGACACTGCCATGTTGCCTAACATACGCAAAATCAGTTGATCGGCGAAGCCTCAACGCAGATTTCATATACTATTTAGATTTCCAATTCACCTTTTTAACGTGATTGGGTGTTACTGTTAATAGGTGACGACCGCGTTTGCGACGTGCCTTCAACACACGACGACCATTTTTAGTAGCCATACGTTCACGAAAGCCATGTACACGTTTACGACGGCGAACCTTGGGTTGCCAAGTACGTTTAGTTGACATCTCAAATTTACCTTTATCTACGAATTCAAATCACAAGCGGTAAGTATAACCGACGATAAATACATGGTCAACACTAGCTTAAAGCGATCCAAATCCTTCATAAAAACTTCATATACATCGTTATATTGTCAAGAAGATAACAAAATCACCCATAATACTTACTTTCCAATTACAAGAATCAACTAAGTACCGCTTGACGATAACTTACTCATTCAAGTAGGATTGCAGATGCGAATGAGATTTTCTCATCTAAAACCATCTTGTCATAACTCCATCACTATATCTTGTAGTGATTCCCTAATCTGGAGGTGTTTAACTTTGTTACCAGCGCAACATTGGGCGTATAGTTTTTCAATAAGTCCCGAAGATATTGATCATATAACGAATCTATTGCTGGAAAAAGAAACACCCCTCTCCAGCGCAGAGCTAGCAGCCACCCTTATTAAAATGCGTCTTGAAGAAAAGAAGCAACGCCTTGAAGAACAATATAAAGGTACAAAAGTCTATCAACCATCAGAAACATATGAGGTGGGAGATCGCCTTCTTTTTCCAACTATGCAGAATGCAACAGCAAGTGTAACCAGCATTCGTGAGGGTGTCAGCAACCAACCGACTAGCTTTAGTGTCATATCAGTAGAATTTGATAACACTAAATTTAATCTTTCAAATCGCCAACGTGAATTTGCAATTGCCTACGATGCTGACCATCCACTAAATGTTATGGATGGCGACCAACACCCAGCATCAGGAGATGACGAATTTTCAGTAGACGATATCATCAATGACCCAAAGACAACAATCATTAAACAAGTCGATGATGCCTTAATCCGTAATCGTGACCTCGTCCGTATTGCTGGTACATGGTTTGTACGCGACTTAATGTTAGAAGTCGATATTGGTCATATGCACCTTGCAGAAGCTGTTTTAGATATGAACGAAGGTGGTCCATTAACAACCGCACAAATTCTAGCTGAAATGGGTGGACTCGGTGATTCACCAGAGGCATTACAAATCTTCTCGCTAAACTACCATATGAACGAAGATGAACGCTTCGATGAAGTAGGACCTTCAGGCGAGGTACTTTGGTATCTCAATCGACTATTGCCACGAATGGTAAGACAAGTCCCTTCAATTTTGCAATATACTCCAATTCAATATGACCGTGGTTTATTAAGTGAAGAAATGCTTCAGTTAGAGTATGATTTGGATGATGAACATTCACCAATTTCATCTCCTCCACCAGAGGGCGAAGTCAGTCTCACACTCATTTATCCACATCGCCGTGTCGGCACATTGCCTATTAATTCAGAAACACAATATATCTTCCCAGGGGCAAAGACACCACGTATTGCCATCACCTTAGTTGATACCATTGATGGTGAAGAATTTTCGTGCTGGATTGTCCATGAACACCGTTACATTTTTGGATTGTCGTCCCTGTATCAAAAACATCACCTTCCAGTTGGCGCTTATGTTTATCTGAGTAAAACAGATGACCCAAGCCGTATTGAGATTGAATTTGATAACCATCGACCACGTACAGAATGGATACCTTTAGTCGATAGTATAATTAAAGACCAGCTACATTTCGACACAGCAAAACGCGCTATTGGTGCAGATTATGATGATATGATTATTGTTGGTGTTAACAATCTGCAAGAAGTCGATAAATTAGGCAACGACATCCAAAACCAACAAATACCTCTAGCCAAGCTATTACGTAATTTAATAACCGAACTCAGCAAACAAAATCCACAACGAACAGTTCACGCGAAGGTTCTTTACAGCACCCTCAACATTTTACGACGCTGTCCACCGGGTCCTATCTTCGCGACTTTAATCGCCAATCCAGACTTTGAAAATGTCGGCGGACAATACTGGAAGTTGAGCGATTAACCGAAAGGATATACTATGCCACCTAATTATTTAATCAAACCAAGCGTAGAAACCAAGTTTTACATTGACTATAGCTGGTGGGAAACAAATCGAGATGACCTAAATGTTTATCTCATGACACATTTATCACAAGAACAACGTGAACAACTGGAAGCGGTTGATAAGGATGAGGTCGTCGATTATGTACATCCAGAAACAGGTGAAGTTTTTCAATTGGATGCACTAGGGCTTGCAATTCAAGAATCAGCGAAGCAAGAAAACTTCATTACTGACCATATTGGTTTAATTGATAGTGTCTTTCGTGCATTCTTAGTTAACGATAATCATCCATTAAGCCCATTGGAGCTATCAGGAATTACGGGGCGTGATGCGCCAACTATCTTAAAGACTATCGGTGGAATGCGTATCTACCGTGGTATCCGCCCGTATCAGCCACCAGAGGGAGACAAGTAGGATGGGTAGAGTCATCAACACGAATAATCCAGGTAAACGCCGCAATAGTTTTATGCGAACAAGTGCCGAGATTCTCCGTCGTCTGAGCCAACAGAAAGAAGTTGATGAAGATACAAAAGATATGATTGCCATGTTGGTCTATTGTATGCGGGGTATTGATAGCACTGTTGAAGAATCTATCCGCGCATGGGAAAAACGTGGCTACTGGAAAAAGGCTGACGACTTCCAACAAAAGTGGTGGTGGGCATCTTTGATGGCAAGCTCCTTAGAAAAGCTTGTCAGAAGTGATAAATGGGATGACTTACCAGATGTGATGATTAAACTATTTCCACATGTAGCTGATATTCAAATTAACAAAATGACGCGCAATCCCAAAGACTGGGAAGGCGCGTATCGCAAATTTATGGAAGAGGACACTAAGGACTAAGTCAATCATTGGCTAACCACCTGAATATAATGCCCACGAGTTACGGTCAGATATAAGACCAAAAACATTATTAGATGGGTCATTAATAAAGGTTGCGCCATCTGTACCAATTTGCAAGCGCACACTATAAGGCGTTTCATATTGTTGCGTTGCCCAACCAATCCGTGTCCGTACACTTTCATTATTGCGCCAAAGCAACCCAAAACCTCTTACAGGCTCCCAGCGATTTGCGGGGGCTTGTATATTTGAATCATGAGGCATCCCCTCATTGAAAAAGTCACGGAAAATCCCCCAACGTGGTAATGCACTATCGTTATACATCACATAAATGGCATCTGTACGCCGTACCCAAATCATATAGCCATTTTCAAATTGTTGATAAACACCTTGGTCAGCCAATGCTGGGTTACGCGGGCAAGATTGTGGACGCGGTTGCAAGAAAAACCATGTACTATCACAGACTTCATCAATCACTTGAACGGCAATGCTCGTGACGGGGATAACGACACTTGTGGGTAATACAGGTTGTGTCGATGTTGATGTAACAGTCACAGTCGGTGTCTGTGATGGAGGTGGTGTAATCGACATTGTAGGTGTTTGTGATGGTGTTTTACTTGGTGGCAGAGTTGGCGTGACCAAAACATAATCTGCTGGTAAAGTCGCCTCGTTCAAAGGTGAAATGATTTCAGGCGTAATCCCAAAAGGGGTTGAGTTACCAAAAGATGCAATCTGAGTTTGCCCAGGTGTATTGGGTGCTAATGTAACATCACGCAACAACAATGGACCATCCGGTGCATCATCTACAATAGTTTGCCCAGAACATGCTGTCAAAAATATGAGCATAAATAAGAGTATTAAAGAGCATCGTTTGCCCATATATTAAAATCCTTCAGATTATCTATAGACTCTAATTGATTGTATGTGAACAGTCTATTTGTGCAATTGACAAATTATGTATGGGTAATTTGCCCTATACCTTGTATACTTTGTATAATCAGCTTAGCATATATTTTAAATCTCATTAAATTTAGCGTAATCTAACAAAACTTTAGATACAGAGTATAGTGATATGGCAGGAAGAAAATCAGCTAAAGAATTACGTGTTGAGCGTCTGACATGGTTTGCATTGGTTGCTATCTTTGTTATTTCCAGCATTATTCCAGAAGGAACACCTATCCCCAATGCAGTGACTCCATTTGCGGGGGGGATGGTCTTGATCATGTCTGGGATTTATCAATATGCAAAAAAGTGGCGGGTCAATTTTGTAACTTGGATTGCAGGTACATTGATGCTTGTGATGGCAGCGTACAACGTTACCACTCGCCCTGACCTAGATTTGGCATTTATGGTCATTATTCTCGTTGCAATTGTGATTGCAGTAGGTATTTTTACGAACGAAACTTAGATATTTTCAATAAGATTTGGATGTCCTTATGAATGATACAAAAAGCCAAGATATTACTGTTGAAGAAATCCGAAAACTCGCCCTCCCCTTAAGCACACATATTGTCTCTGGTGAAGGCTTATTAGACTGTGCAGTAACATGGACAACAGTTATTCATCCAGAAGATGACATCACAGCAAAATCATTACAATCTAACGAACTCATCCTAATCGCACCTGTCAGCAATCATAACAAAGCGCATAGCGATTCAGAGTTAATTCACTGGGCAGCAAAGATTCAGGCATCAGCCATCATATTTAGCACGACAGTTAGCCCAACAGCACTCGCCGAAGCAAAATCATATAATCTGCCAGTTATGACATTGGCTACTGACATCCGTATCCGTGATGTCGAGAAAACAATTATCAGTCTCTTGGTTAACCGCAAAGGGCAAATGGAGCGACGAGGAACACAAATATACCGCCAACTGACACAAATCTCATCAGGTAATGGCGGAATGGATGAACTTGTTGGCGCGATGGCACGTTTGACAAATAAAGTTGTAATTTTACAGGATAAACGCTTGCATCCTATCTCTCATAAATTACAGCCACAATTTGTCGGGGTATGGGATGATGTCGAATTTTTCCTAAAGAAACAAGATAATCTACCTGTTGAACTGCATGATCGTCATCGTGTTGTCGAGATAAACCCACCCGTATTAATGCAGGCACTCCCAGTGGCAGGTATGGCTCGTTTAGTCGCCCCAATTATCACCAAAAATATCGGGCGCGGATATTTATCGATCATCGGTCATGAAGGCGATTTAGATGAGGTTGACCAACTCGTCTGCGAACATGGTGCAGCAGCATGTGCGCTTGAAATGGCAAAACAAAAAGCTGTCAACGAAACAGAAAAACGCCTTCGCGGTACATTCTTAGACAGGCTCCTACTCGGAGATGTCAGCCAGCAAGAAGCGATTCGACAAGGTGAACGCTTTAGTCACGATATGACCCACACACATCTTGCTTGTGTTCTATCATGGCGTGGTGAGAACCGTCCATCCCTCCGTCGCCTAGAAACCATGGTCAATACAATTATTACAAACCAACGCTCTGATGCCCTTGTCTGGATTCGGGAAAAAGAGGGCGAAGTTGTTGTATTCCATGCAACGAACGTTAAAGACCCAATCGATAATAGTGTCGAACTGGCGAACGCATTTAGTAAAGAGATCAATCGACAATATCCACATAATCGGGTCGCTATCGGCTTAGGTCAAGTTGCACGAGACATTAACGCATGGCGGTCAAGTTATCGTGATGCAGTACAAGCGATGGAATTAGCAGAACGTCTACAAACAGATACCCCACTCTACATCGGTGACCTCGGTGTTTATCAACTTATTCTCAGTTTATCTGACCGTGAGAAATTAGGTGATTTCTGTGAGCGAACCCTCGGCTCATTGACAGACTATGATATGCGTCAAAATGCAGACCTTATCAAAACACTAGAAGCCTTCTTCAATTGTCACGGGAATCTATCACAAACAGCAGAAGCACTCATTGTTCATCGCAATACACTACTCTATCGCATGAACCGCATCAATGAGATTGCTAGTATCGATTTAAATCGACCCGAAACTCGTTTGGCACTACACCTTGCACTCACAATTCGGCGGCTTTTAACCTTAAGTTGATTTGTATATTATGCCTAAATAGCAGGGCTTAAATTCATACAAGATGTTGTAAGCACCCATGAGTTAAATAGCTGGTAGCATCTATCAGCTATTTCAATTTACAAAATAGGCTTTTAACTGTATATATTGCATAAACTAAGCCCAGAAATGTCCATAACTTTTTTCAGTAGTCCTTACCAGAAGATACGTTAAAATATAAGCTAGATGATTGGTCTATACAATCATCACTTATTATAGGTAATTTATACCATGAAACGTTTAACTCATAATTTGAATATATCAGTAAATTATACTGTTTAGTATTGAAGGAGGATGTATCTTGAGAAGCGAAGAAGTTTCATCCCAAATTGACACATTTGATGACTTACATCTTATAGACAAAGATCATCGCGACGCATGTGCTTTAATATGCTCTGTACGTAAAGGCGGACAGGCAACACATGGTAATGTAAAGCGCACAATTGAAGCTCTAACCCGTATGGGACACCGTACAGGTTACATCAACGGTGAAGGTGATGGTGTTGGTGTTTTAACCGATATTCCACGACAATTATGGACAAAATGGCTAGCCCAAGCAGGTTTACGGTCATCTTTAGCGACAGACCGAAATTTCTGGGTCGCACATGTTATGATTCCATCAAATGATCGGAATCGTGCACAAAATATCATTGACCAGATTTGTCGCCAAATTAGTGAGGCAGGGCTTCATATCTTACTTGACCGCGGTACACAGGTGAATCGTCAAGTCCTTGGACCGAATGCAGAAAAGAATGAACCTGTATTCTGGCAAATTGCAGGTATCAATGGTCAAGTAGCTTCCGATCAGCTAGATACAAAGTTATTTGAGCTACAAGTTCAATTAGAGCATGAATTAGGGGTTCATTTCCCTTCATTCTCATCACATAGTGTTGTTTATAAAGTGCAAGGCACAATCGAGATTTTACGTCGCTATTATCCAGAATTACGTGACCCTGATTATGCGTCAGCAATCACGATGGGACATGCTCGTTATAGCACCAATACCAACCCTATTTTCGAGCGCGCACAACCTTTTAGTGTTATCGGGCATAATGGCGAATTTAATACAATTTCTCGCTTCCGTTTAGAATCTGAGATGTTGGGTATCCCTGTTGTCGAAAATGGATCAGACTCGCAAGATGTGGATCGCACCATTTATGCGCTTTGTATGCAACATGGACTTGATTTAATTGAAGCAATGGAACATGTCTTCCCACCATTTGAACATGACCTCATACAAGATTCTCAAGAGGTACATCAAATGTACGCTGAATTACGGCAAGCATTCGGTCCATTCGCACAAGGACCTGCAGCAGTTGCGGCACGCTTAGGCAACTACGCTGTCTTTAGTGTTGATGCACTAGGTCTGCGCCCACTGTGGTTTGGCGAAACAGAAAAAGAATATTTTGTTTCATCTGAGCGTGGTGTCTATACACTAGATTCAATGTCCATGAGTCCAAAACCAATGGCACCCGGGGAAAAAATAGCATTACACATCAAATCAGGACATTCGATTGATGTCTTTGATTATCCTGCTATTCAACGTCACGTTTTAGCTAAATACCGTGACCGCCAACCCTATAATGAATCTTCATCAAATATTTGGACAATCAAACAAGAACCAGCTATCACACCAGAAACACCTAACTTCCCAACACCTTATTCCAGCAATGATGGAAGACAATTACAAGCAGAAACAGCTATCGTCGCAGTCGCAGAAAAAGCACCAGAACCCCTCAAAACAGCAACCCGCCTACCGTGGAATGATTCACCAATTAATGTAAATGCCGCTGTTATGTCAGGTTTTGGTTGGGAACGTTATCATGTAGAGATCGTAAGCACAATTGCAGAGCAGGCTAAAGAGCAGATTGGTTCACTAGGCTGGGATGGTCCATTAGCCGCTTTGAGTAACACACGAGTTAATCTTGCAGATTACTTCAAAGAAACCATTGCTGTTGTCACGAATCCAGCGATTGATCGTGAACGTGAACAATCTCAATTTTCATCACAAGTTCTAATTGGAACACGTCCTGAAGTTGCTGTAGGACGCGATAATGACGCAACACTCATACGCCTCGAGATTCCGCTTTTAGTAGAATCTATTGATGGTTTTGAGGATAACAGTATTATTCGCGAAATCGCATCACGCTATGGCACAATGATGATTGAAGATATTGCAGATATATTTGACGATAAGATCACTTATTTGTCGATGGGTTGCGATATCGACTTAACAATTGATCAAGCGATAGAAGCATTACAACAAGAAGCAATCGAAGCTGTGTTAAAGGGTGCTCGCTGTATTGTTCTGGACGATACGGAAATTGCATTGGGTAATGAATTGTTTATGGATCCTATCCTTGCAACTGCTGCTGTTGATAAAGCTCTTCGTCAAGCAGATTTCTCACCAAATCTCCGCCGTCAAGCAGGTGTTATTGTTCGTTCTGGCGCATTACGAGATTTGCATGACCTTGCCCTTTGCATCAGCTTTGGCGCAAACGCAGTCCTCCCCTACGCCATGTTTGCTGTTGGTTTAGGCACAGCACCGCGTGGCACAAAAGTCGAACTCACCCAAGACCATGTTGAACAGCGCTTAAGTAATACAGTTAAAGCGATTCAAATTGGATTGCAAAAAATCACATCGACAGTGGGTTGCCATGAGCTTCGTGGTTATGGTCACAGCTTTGGCTCAATCGGCTTATCCAAGAACATCGCAAATCTACTCGGCACACCAAACTACTTTGGTTCAACAGGTCGTGGTTTGACATGGACATCACTCTATAATGATGCAGAAGAACGCGCCCAAGAATTCCGCGGTGAGGTTCGCGCTCGTTTGCAAAATCCTGACCGCTTCTACCCCAAAATGTGGAAAAAAGCTGAAGCAGTTGCACATGGCGAAATGACGCTTGAAGAATATACAGAGACACTTATTGGTCTCGAAGATAAAATGCCCGTATCACTACGTCATATTTTATCCTTACAAGAAAGCCAATCACCTGTTAAACCAGAAGATGTGGACATCAGTGTCAAAGGTTATGACATGCCAGTTCTCATTAGCGCAATGTCATTTGGTTCACAAGGTGAACTCGCATATCGGTCTTATGCAGAAGCAGCTCATCGCCTGAATATCATTTGCGTAAATGGTGAAGGTGGAGAAATCCATGACTTACTGGGGAAAAATCCACGCAATCGTGGGCAACAAGTAGCTTCAGGTCGCTTTGGTGTGAACATTGCATTCCTGAATTCAGCCGATTATATCGAAATCAAAATTGGTCAGGGTGCAAAACCGGGTGAAGGTGGACACCTCCCAGGTTTCAAGGTCACAGAGCAAATTGCAGCAGTCCGTAGCACAACCCCCGGTGTCGGATTAATCTCACCAAGCAACAATCATGATTTATATTCGATTGAAGACCTCGCACAATTGATTGATGAGCTAAAAACAGCAAATCCAAATGCAAAAGTATCGGTCAAATTACCTGTTGTTCCCGGTATTGGTATCATTGCCGTAGGCGTTGCAAAAGCAGGTGCAGATATTATCACCATCACAGGTTATACAGGTGGTACAGGTGCAGCACGAGCTCATGCGCTCCGCCATGTGGGATTCCCTGCTGAAATCGGGGTATGGTTAGCCCATCGCCATCTCATTGAAAGCGGTCTGCGCGATGATGTGGAGTTATGGGTTGATGGGGGTATGAAAAGTGGTCGAGATGTCATTAAAATGATGTGTCTCGGTGCAAATCGTGTTGGTTTTGGTACATTGGCAATGGTGGCTGTCGGCTGTACAATCTGTCGTGGTTGTCATGAAGGTACATGCCATGTTGGTATCACCACACATGTTAAAACAAAAGAAGAAGCAGAAAAACGCGACTTCAAAGCCTTCCGTCCATTTGAAGAACGTGGCTCATCAGATAGCATTGTAACCATGTTCAATGCACTAGCTGATGACATCCGCAAATGGGCAGCGCACATGGGCATCACCAATTTACAAGAAATTGTCGGACGGGCCGACTTACTCCATCAAGCAAGCCATCATGACCGTATTGACTTATCGACATTACTCCGTCCAGTATCGCGCGTTCCTCTTAAACATGCACAACCAGGGGGTCGTCGTATTACACGCCCACGCAATACCGTCAGCAAGCAAATCACGGATATTGTCTCCGAATATGTCAAAAAAGGTGAATATGAATTGACCTATGATGATGAACAAGTCATGGCGATGGATCGTGCATTAGGCACACACCTTGCTGGCGCGATTAAACGCGGAGATGTCCCCAATGGCGATCGTATCCGTGCAATTAACCTTAGTTTTAGCAACTCAGCAATCCCAGGTAATGGACTCGGCGCATTCCTAGATGAGCCTGTCCATATCTTAGTGGAAGGTGGCGCACAAGATGGTGTCGCGAAATGTGCTAAAGGAAGTCGTGTTACCATACTAAAAGGTCTCAATCACAATGGGCGGCGTTTAGATGGCTCTGTTGGCAAGAGTTTTGCTTACGGCGCACAAGGTGGATTATTCATAGTACAAGGGAATGCAGATACACGGGCTTGTATCCGTATGAGTGGTGCAGATGTGGTCTTCGGTGGTCACATTACTGAGCCATTGCAGGATAACCTCGGTGGTCTAGGCGCACGAGCAAATCTGAAAGGTTATGCTTTCGAGTATATGACATCAGGACGTGCATTAGTCTTAGGTGACCCAGGTCCTTGGATATGTGCAGGGATGACAGGTGGGGTTGTCTATCAACGTATTCAACCTGAAATGAACCTCACAGTTGATGCAGTCCGCAAACGGATTGCACCAGGCTCAGTCGTAGAAATACAACCGCTAGATGACGAAGGGCATTCTGATATTCGCGAATTATTAAACGCATACATCCGTACATTGGAAGAAAATAACCAATCACAAGCCGCCGAGTCACTTTATATTCTGCTCAAACGGCCCGGTGATCACTTTGTCAAAATTGGTCCACCACTCCCACACCAAATCGTAAACGAAAGCTAAACAACAACAAGAAAGCCGTCAAGTCAATTTGGCGGTTTTTTTCATATTTATAATAGAACGTAAATTCTATGTCTGTTATAATCCTCAGAGTTATCGAGGGCTAGAATCTATGATAGAAGTTGTACATAAATTAGATATTGATACACAAAACGAGATATTAGAAGACTGTAGAGCCATTGTACAAAAAGCTCCTCTATTCCAAAAGACGATGCCAACAGGTGCAAATTTCAAATACTTATGCACCTCGGCTGGAGATTATGGCTGGCTAAGTGATCGTAAAGGGTATCGTTATGAGCAAATTCATCCGATTACACAACAACGTTTCCCTGCAATTCCACCAACAATTTATAATCTGTCTATTGAAATAGTTGAGCGATTAGGTTTATCAATCAAACCGCAAAGTGCGTTGATTAATTGGTATTCTGAAGGCAGTACATTAGGCTTACATCAAGACAGAACAGAAGAGAGCCTCGCACCAGTTGTAAGCTTTAGTATCGGGGATGATTGTATTTTTACGATTGGTGGGTTACAACGCACGGGGAAGAAACGTAATATCACCTTACATTCAGGCGATGTCTTAGTCATGTCTGAAGAGCATCGTCTCGTGTTTCATGGTGTCAAGAAAATCATACCCAATACCGCCCCAATTGGTCTGAATATCAAGCAATCAGGGCGTATTAATATAACGGTACGGCAAGTCTACGATTAGATAACTGGAATTTTTGTTTTACCAGGCATCGTCGCTAAGACGCGTTGTGTTTTGAGTGCTAAGTGCAATATCAAACGATTATCAGAATCATCTAAGTCTAATCCTGTTAACTCAGAAATACGGTCTAACCGATAGACTAAAGTATTACGATGCACATCAAGTTCTTGAGCAGCCTTCGCAAGATTACCGTTCGCTTCAAAAAAACCATTTAATGTGCGTATCAAGTCACTTTGTTTGCGGTTATCATGTTCTACTAATGGACCAAGCGCATCTTGATAAAACTGTTGCAAATTATCAAGATTACGTTCTTTAAGCGCAAGCAAAAGCTGATATAGCTTTAAATCACCATAAAACGTTGTTGTATCCTGTTCGCCTAGCTCATAGGCAATACCGACCGCATCCTTTGCTTCTCGGTAAGAATCGCGTAATTCCAGTAATCCTACTGAGGGACGGCTAATGCCAGAAGACACTAGACCACTAGGTGTACGCGTTGCAAGTTGCGAGCGAACATCTTCGATAATAGCCCGTGTACGAATAATCGCACTTTCTTCTTCTTGTAATGGGTATAAAGCGACAATAACATCAACATACTGCCCTACTGCTCCCCCCATTTGTCGTCTAGACATATCATCCCTTACTAAAGAAATTAAAGATTCCAAGGGTAATGATTGCCCTGATTCCGAAATCGCACGAAATACAGCAACAACATAAGCTGATGATGGCTCAAAACCAGCTTGTTGTGCGCGTGTACGGAGTAAGTCATCATCAGCAGGTGTACCGCTAAGCCACATCTGTACCCAATCACCACGTGCTTGTTCGACAGCCGATGCAATTGCGCGATTCTTCGCCATTTCAATCGCACACACATCCGCACCATAGGATAAAACCAATCGGTCAAATTCATCGAGTTCTTCACTTTGGTCAACAAGCGATAAATAACCAGCAACCCGCTTTTCCACTCTTAATACTGTTGTATGCCCAATTGGGCTACGTGCAATTGTACCTTGTACAGAAGAAGCATCCGAGCTAAGCCATTTTTGAAACGACCCATAAGGCACACCTTGCACAATATTCCGACCATTCGCACTGCGTCGTCCAATATTAGGATATATCTGCGCCATCAAGACACCAGCATCATCATGAATAACAATCGGTTTACCAGTTGACCGAGATATAACTTGTAACAAACTGTTCAGGTCACGGTTTTCTGCCGCTAAACGCGTTAATTGCCGTTGAATCTCAATTGCCCGTTCTGTTAATCGAGCAGACTGGTTCAAAATCAATGAGTTAATGGCACGTTCAACACTTGTTAAGCTCACATCGTTAGGCAAAGATAACAAAGAGATGTCTTTAGTTGTTGCAAAGTCAATCGCTTTTTGTTCAATTTCACCAGTTGTTGCAACAGCATGAATACCAAAATCAGATAACTGATTTAGAACATCATGTAAAGTGATGCGACTATCGAAACTTTTCAACACATCCATAGAGACAAGTGCCATTTCGCCACCATAAATATCAGGGAATGCGGGGGGCTGTGCGCGGATTGTGACTGCCCAATTAATGTGTGCATCAGCATCCCCAGCAACAATACTAGCACCTAAAGGAAGAGAGTAACGCAATAAAGACTGAATTGTAGCTGTATTTTTTTCTGCCATGATAACATTCCCAACAAAATCAGTTGAACAAATAGGTGAGATAAACGTTTAAGCTAACAAAGTGTACAAAGCCGAAACGCAACTTTGTAAGTTATGAACAATTATACAGCATTCATCTATAAAAAAAAACAGGGTAGATGAGAAATTATCACCTACCCTGTTTAGTTAGTTAGTTATATCTTACAAATTAACTGACGCGCTTAACACCAATCTTCAATGTTTCGCCTTTGAGTTCAACTATTTCGCTTTCAAACTCATCCGAAATATCCCCCATTGTAAGCGAATCAGCCAGAGTCTCTCCGCCAATATACGCATTAAACTGTTCAAGTGCTTTAGTAATACCATCTGTAGCATCACTATAAACAATGACAATCCGGTCATTGAGTTCAAAGTCAGCCGTTTTACGTAAATTCTGAATTCTGCGGATAACCTCGCGAGCAAGTCCCTCATTTGTGAGTTCAGGTGTCATCTCCGTATCAAGAACAATAACATAACCACCATCTTCAACAGCCCCTTCAGGTGTCTCAGTCGTGACCTTCACTTCACATTCTTCATTGAGGATTTCAAAAGTCGTACCATCAAGTTCAATCGAGATGTCTTCCCCTGCTAACAATTTTTCAGCTAACGGGCGAACAAACTCTTGTTCTCCGTTTTTCAATGCAGATTGAATCGCTTTAAAATCTTTACCAAATTTACGCCCAAGAAAGCGTGGTAAAGGATTTAGTGCATAAGTTGTTGTTGATTCAAACTTACTGGCTTCATCCGCCCCCATGACACTCACAGCTTTAAGGTTCAGTTCGCTCTTGATGAGTTCAGCATATCGTTCAATCACTGGCGCTTCATTGACATCACGCGTTGCATACTGCGCCCCAGCAAGTGGCTGACGAACACCAATTTGCACTTCGTTACGAGCCGCAAGTCCTAAACTGACAACCCGTCGAACCAGGGTCATTTCTTCGATAAGCACTTCATCTAACAAGGCTTCATCATATACAGGCCATTGGGATAGATGCACACTATCAGGTTCTGACGGAGCAACTTCGACAACAAGGTTGCGATACATCATATCACTCAAGAATGGCATGGTTGGTGCAAGTAACTTCGAGAGTGTGACAAGTGTTTCATAAAGTGTCGCATAAGCAGACATCTTTGCTTCATCTTGTTCACTTTTCCAGAAGCGATCACGGCTCAAACGCACATACCAGTTACTCAAGCGTTCAACAAAGTCTTCGATTGGACGTGTTGCCGTAACAGCATCGTAGCTTTCAAAAGCATCTGTTACAGTGCGATTCAAATTATTCAACTCAGCCAATAACCAACGATCTAATAATTCGCGGTCTTTAGGTGCAGGGGCTGGTTTATCAGGTGTCCAACCATCGATATTGGCATATGTCACAAAGAAGCTATAGGTATTCCAGAGTGTTGACCAGAATTTCTTGATCACTTCATTTACCAAATCCTCAGAAAAACGTCGTGGTTCTCCCGGAGGACCTGAGGTATAGAGATACCAACGGAAAGCATCAGCACCGTTTCTATCCAGAACAGCCCACGGGTCTACGATATTCCCCTTACTCTTGGACATCTTTTGACCATTTTCATCGAGGATATGCCCTAATGAAATCACATTCTTGTAGGCGACTGTCTCAAACAACATAGCCGAAATCGCATGTAAACTGTAGAACCACCCACGGGTCTGGTCAACTGCCTCACAGATATAATCTGCAGGGTGTTGTTCCGCAAAGGCTTCTTTATTCCGCTTTGGATATGCCCATTGTGCAACTTGCATCGCACCACTATCAAACCAGACATCAATCACTTCTGGCACACGACGCATTGTGCCACCCGTCCCATTAGGATTAGGGAAGGTAACATCGTCAACATAGGGGCGGTGTAAATCAAGTTCGGTTAAATCTTGACCTGTAAGCTCATTTAATTCCTCAACACTACCCACACACACCATATCACCCGTGGTTTCGTCAACCCAAACAGGTAAAGGAGTTCCCCAATAACGTTCACGACCTAATGCCCATTCCTTCAGGTCATCGAGCCAGTTACCAAAGCGACCATCTTTAATATGACCCGGTACCCAGTTAATTGTCTGGTTGAGGTCAATCATTTTTTGTTTGTAGACAAGTGTATTGATGAACCATGTTTCACGCGCAAAGTACATCAAAGGACTACCATCACGCCAATTATGCGGATAGGTATGTTCCAATTGTTCATGACGATACATCAAGCCACGATCAACAAGGTCTTTGATGATTTCTTTATCTGCATCCTTAAACCACATACCACGGAATTTTGTTACAGCATCAACAAATCGCCCTGTTTCGTCAACAGTAATCAACACTGGTAAATCATGTTTTTTACCTGTTTCCATATCGTCTACACCATATGCAGGTGCAGTGTGAACAATCCCTGTACCATCACCAACGCTGACATACTCAGCCGCGACAACATAGGCATAGTCTTTTTCGACAGGCAAGAATGTGTATAAAGGATTATATTGCCATCCCAGCAAATCTTTACCTTTATAACGTTTGATGACTTTATAATCATCAGGGTTCTTCAAGACACGTTCCATCAATGCTTCAGCAAAGATAAGTTGTTCAGTTCCTTCACCATCAGATGCAGGACCCTCAACTTGAACATAATCAATATCCTCACCAACCGCCAGTGCAACATTCCCAGGTAATGTCCAAGGTGTTGTTGTCCATGCTAATAGATAAACGCCAGATTTATCCTTAACAGGGAAGCGCACATATACACTAGGGTCAATAATATCTTTATAGCCTAGCGAAACTTCGTGACTGCTGAGTGGTGTACCTGAGGTTGGGCTATACGGAATAACTTTATATCCACGATAAAGCAAACCCTTATCCCAGAATTGTTTGAGAATCCACCAGACACTCTCGATATAATCGTTGGTGAAGGTCACATAGGCTTCATCCAAATTAACCCAGTATCCAGTGCGTTCTGTTAATTTTTCCCATTCATTAATATGGCGGAAAACATTTGACCGACATTTTTCATTAAATTCGGCAACCCCATATTCTTCAATTTGGCTTTTATTATCAAAACCAAGTTCTTTTTCGACGGCGATTTCAACAGGTAAACCATGAGTATCCCAACCACCACGACGCTCACACAGATAACCATTCATCACTTTATAGCGCGGAAACATATCTTTGAATGCGCGCGCTAACACATGATGACTACCGGGTTTACCGTTGGCTGTTGGTGGTCCTTCATAGAATACATATCGAGGTGCATCTTCACGTCCTTCTGTGGTACGCTCAAATACACGATTCATCCGCCAAAAATCAAGCTGTTCTTGTTCCAGCTTGTTAATTCTTTCACTACTAACCTTCGAGTCGACTGCCTTGAACATAACTTAGACTTTCTCCATGATACGGATACGAATAAATAACAAACGAGATAGATTTACGAGCTATATGAAGCTCTGTATTCGTATCACCAAGGTAATGACTCGCGGTGTGGATGTCTCACATTCCACCACCACGTAAGCACCTCCCGTTATTGGTATTTAGATTGATTTAGAAGTAATTCCATCAGAAATTATGACGTAATTTGTAAAATTACGATAGGGGCAATCAATTATCGAACGCTAAGCCTTTGCCGGGGTCAAGTTTGGGTGGAACAGCACCTGTCCAAAAAACTTCACGAAGCAGGTTAAATTGGGTCTCACCATCCTCAAAACGTTTATCTACCGCAATATTGGCTTCCCAGCGATATGCAAAGATATTAAAGATGACTTCACCTGAGCAAGTCGCAACTTGTTGAGCAGCATTACTATAAGAAACAGGAGCAGAGTCATCATCACACATATTAGCCACAATACGACACTCCCCTCCCTTAATTTCATAGAACCTAACAAGGTCGCAAGCATTCATTGAGGTGCGATAGAGCCAATCATCAACACCATAATCAATATTATCATGGCGAATCTCTATAACAGCTTCAGGTAATGGTGGAGCTGGTGGAAAGATAATGGAGTACAAAATACCAAATGCTTGAAAACCAATCACAAGACTAATCACCGTAACACCAGCCAGCAAAACAACTAATAGAGGTGAACGACGAGCTGGTGCTTCGGTATTGTCAGTATGCTTCGGTTTATCGTCAGGTTTATTTAAACCAGCGTTGTTCATATTCTATAACCGTATAACCTTCAGAATTTAGGAATGGGTCTTCGTTTGCAATACCCGGCTGAATAATTACTGTGGTAGATTGTGCTACACTCGGTAAATTTGAACGCTCAAATAAGCATTTCCATTCATACGGAATTGTACCTTGATTGGGATTATAATCTTGGAAGTTACCGCTAGGTGGAAAACGTGAACATGCTTCGGCACCGAATTGTTGTGCCTGTTCTTGATAGTGAGCAACAACACTTTCTAGGTCGGTGGTTGGTACACGATAGAAAACACGACGTATAGGGCGCTCTCCATAATCCAATGATGACCAATCTTCCGCACTAGCAGGTTTCGGAATATCTAAGGGGACTCGTGCAGTTTCAGTTTCTACCGAAACATACAATACAGACCCAAGCAAAAGCAACAACCCAATTCCACTGAAGAAAAGGCTCGTCCTGACAACCGATAATTTACCTCGTCGATCCATGAAGAAATTGGTCATAACTTCACTCTCCTTGTATCCATGTCATTAACATATTTACATCTACTTGTAATGCAGATCCATAAGGTGTTGCATGATACTTCTGCGCTTCATTCTGCCAAAATTCTAAATTATTTTTAATTACTTGCTGGGATGGTTTACTTCCACCATTCATCTGATGCAGATAATACTGTGCAAATAACATCTGTGCGGGTTCATCCTGCCATAAGGCTTGAATATTTTGGAAGTGATGAGTCGCCCGCTGATAATCTCCCGACAGAAAGTATGCCTGCCCTAAATCAAACTGTACCACATCTGGCGCACCCTGAGATAAGGCTTTTGTTATGAAATTGCTTGCATCTTCATACGCACCTGTAACCAAGTGGAATTTCCCCATACCGTATAAAGCAAAATGATAATCAGGCTTCAAGTCTAAAGCATGATGAATCGCCTCATGGCCTTCGGAAAATTGTCCAAGATGCCGATATGTATTACCTAGCAAAATCAGCGCATCAACCGATGGAGAATCTTTAAATGGTAACTGCTCTAAAATATCACGCGCTTGAACATAATCACCTTGCATAAAATACTGCTGGGCTTCATGATAGGGTGATAGTGTTTTCCTATTCCCCCATAAGATAATCAGTTGGGTTGTCAATAAAAGACCAAAAACCCCTGCCCTTGCAGGAATCTGAATCTGTTCAGGTCCAGCAAACCCCAAAAGTAGCATAAGAGGCAATAGAATCAAACTAGAGAAAAGTGCAATGCGTGAAGGTGTATCCCATTGAGGAATACGTTTACGGACATCACGTACAAGATGGCGTATCATCATATGGATGTATCTTTCATCAAGTTCTGTGTATCAAAGATTGCTGTCTCAATTTTCTGAATTTCGTAATGTAATGAACTACCGTAGGTCGTCCCCTCTAATGCACGCAAAGCCGATTTCCATGCTCGTAAGCCATGCTGGGTCGCTAACATTCGCTCAGTTGCATTTTGTGCATTCTCACTGTCATTTACTTTACGATAATAGCGCGACAAATGATAATTCACACGCACACTATACATCGATGGTATTGAATAGAGTGCGGCTTGTTTAAAAGATTCAATTGCAGAATCATGTTCACCTGCCAATTGCTGAACAAAACCGAGTTCCGCCCAAATAATAGGTTGGTCAGGGGATAATTGCAAAGCTGTTTGGAGTGCGATAGCCGCTTCACCATAACTCGCTTGCATTCGATACCCATTTGCCAGCGTAATGTATGCTCCTGCATTATCAGGGAACATCCGTACAGCTTGATCAGCAGTCGATTGCGCCTTTGCAAGTTGACCATCATAAGCATATGCACTCGTCAATAGCATCAATATATCAGGTGTAACCTTGCCACGATTTAAGACACGTTCAAGTAATTGAATCGCCTGTGGAAATTGAAAATTTTCAATTAATCGATATGCCTCACCATAGCCTGCACCTTGTTGTCTTGATTGACGCGCTAACAAAATGCCGACTAAAATAAAGCCAAATATAATCATCATTGCGGATAAGCATAAGCCAGCGAGGGAAAATTGAGCAATAGAAGAAATGTTATCACCAATCGGTTCAACACGATTATTTGCAAACTCAATCAAAACACCTAAGATAAATACAATCATCCCAAGAATCGCAAGTCCTACAGATACAAAGACTGCAACCCATGCAAGCAAACGCTGTGTACTCATTAACGCACCCCATTTACAGCGGATAAGTTTGTATCGCCATCCATCAATTGACGAGCAAGGTCAATATCATCTTGCAGAACATCACGTAACGCCTTTGCTTCATCGGCACTCATTATCACTTGCCACTCTTCCAAGCCAGACTTTTCGCGTTTCATAGAGTCAAATGCCTTTTGAGCTAAGGCTTCATTACCCAAGCGCATATATGCTCGAACACGGTATAACTCAACCAAAAGACGGTGGCGCGAATCAGGAATTTTTAATTCAATTGCTTGATTGAGATGTTCCAATGCCGACTCACTATGTTCCATACGGTCTTCAATCATACCCAAATTATAAATAGCAACCCATTCGTCAGGCGCAAGTTCATGGGCTTTCTGTGCAGCAGTTAAGGCTTTAGCATAATTCCGTGCCTGTAATTCAACTTCAGCTAATCCATTATAGCCAATCGCAGATTGAGGATCGAGTTCAATCATCTTGAGGTAATCTTTGCGTGCCATTTTGAGCTTACCCCATAAACGGAATAATTCTGCACGAAAACGATAATGTTCAAGCTGGTCAGGTTCTTGTTTGATTAACTCAGTCATCGTTTCTGCTGCGACATCATATTGTTGTTTACGCATCGCTTTAATAGCACGTTTATAATCTTGGGGTGCGCCAAAGCTATTGAATAGAAACAGACCCACCATAATCCAACCGGTGCCGGCCCCGACAAATAAACCTGTAATCTCTGGGAATAAAACAGACCCAATAATAATTGCAAGCACGGCAGGTACTATCACACCTAACCACCGCTTTCGTTCTTCTGATGGCAATCGGCTCAAGACCAAATATCCAGCCCCAATCAGAAATATAAATACAAGCATGGTTTGGGCAGAAGTAACCCAATCATATTGATTAGCAATGACATTTAATATAAGGCTTAATAAGCCTGTTATGGCAAGTAAAGCCATAAATATCTTAAAATTGCGGGGTCCCATAAAAATCTGGAATTTTTTAACCATATATAGACTGTTTCACCTTTTTATAACTTTACGATACTCAACTAATTAACGTTGATTCGCATAATTACTGATTTGTACAACAAACTCTTGTTGTTTAAAAGCATTTACACGTTTAATGACAATATGATGTTTATCTAACCAGTATGAAATTGCTTTACCAGGATAACGATAGCGTTTTGTATCAAAACTTAATCGCCCAATCGGCATTTCTTCATCCGTCACATATTCAACTTGCATTTGTGACATCTGTACCACACCAGGGAATAATTGGGCAAAATCAAACATCGGAACAAACATCGGAATCGATTTATCACCATAACGTGCTAATTCGAATGTTGTCTGTCCACGGAATACCAACAAGGGAATATCAATCAAGGTAAATTGTGGAAGTTCAATTTCACGATATTCACGGCTAGCACCATTTAATTCATACCCAACCTGCAATACTTGATTATCAAGGCTGAAAGTAGCGCGTAGAGTTTTGACACCACCCTCAAATGTAGCATTTTCATAACGCACATCAAAGCGAACAATCTCACCTGCTGACGTTTGTAATGCTTCCAGCAAAATTGACTTGCCCTCTTCTTGGCGGGAATCAGCATCAACACGAATAAATCGTTCTCCATCAGGATGTTGATGGATACTCCATTCTTCAGTTTTCTGAAGAGCCTGTCCCTCTTTGTAGAACTTATAAATACCACTAGCGATAAATTTTTCGTGTCCTTGTACTGGATGCAAATAACGCATTAATCAGTAATCTCCACATATAGACGTTTATTGATACCGCCTTTATTTTTATATTTAGTTAATCGAATGGTCCCAACCTCGCTGGTATTCACGACATGTGTCCCTCCATCGGCTTGTAAGTCTAAGCCAACAATTTCGATTGTCCGTATTTCTTGAATGCCTTCAGGCAATAAATTAATTTTAGTACGAATTAAATCGGGAATCTGGAAGGCTTCTTCACGGGGTAATATTTGAACTTGAATATCACGAGACGCTACAATTTCTTTATTAATTTTTGCCTCAATTTCAGACATTAACTCTTGGTCTAATACTTCAAATTCAAAGTCCATCCGACCAGCTAAAACCTCCATATTGCCACCTGTCACACTGGCTTGATAATCACGCCAGATGACACCACAAAGAATGTGCATTGCGGTGTGTGTACGCATCAATTTATGACGACGCTCCCAATCAACATAACCTGCAACTTTCGTTCCGACAGGAGGTAAATCACCGTCTATAATATGAACATTACCACGTTTTACTTGAACCACCTCGTAGGTTTCAGCATCCGTGACGAGCTTCCCAACATCATTCGGTTGTCCACCACCCCCAGGATAAAAGGCTGTGCGGTCAAGCAAAACACCATTTTGTTCAACATCATGCTCTGTAACAGTTGCCGTAAATTCTTGTACATAACTATCATTTAAATAGATTAATTCGGTCATTCATCATCTCCTTGTATTCTGGCACGCATCCGCAACATCGTTGTTTCTCCACCAATCGATTTCCAAAACTCAATCGCATCAGTATTTTTTGATGACACGTGCCATTCAAAATAATCAATATTCTCTGATTGAAACCATAGCACCAAACGTTCCACAAGTTCTTTACCAATACCCTGATGACGATAGCTGTCTTTAACATAAATATCAGCTAAAAAGCCACTTCGTATGGGTAAAAAGACTTCCGCCATAATGTCTGCTATCATTCCAAGTACATAACCGATGACTTCGCCATCAACTTCTGCAACTAACACGCGCATATTCGTATCATTTAAACGATTAGAAATGCTCTGTTGATAAAATTCAGCCCCTTGTTCAGAAGCATTAAACATCATGTCATCAAATTGTTGATGATAATTGACCATTTCCAGCCATAATTCACTAATGCGTTGTGTATCGTCTTGTCTTGCTAATCGTATCATATCAACATCCAAAATTCGTTAAACCGTAACTTCGCACCCTGACTGAGCCAAAATGCCTCTTCAACTGGATACCGCGCAGGTAAGTTAACGGTGAGAACACGAATATTATTATCCGCTAGCCATAACTTCACGGTATTAATAAGTTGACCACCCAAGCCCGAATGAGCATGATGTAAGTCCAGACTCATATCCAGAATTGTACCTATCCGTTTCGGACGTAATCCCACAGGACCCGCTATAATTGAAACAACAATATAACCTAATAAGTGTGAATCTTGCTCTGCAACGTAAAATATAACATCATCATCTTGAAGCCATTTTGTAGCTTCTGTTTGCCAAACCTGCGAAGCATCGTCCAATGGAGTAAAATAGGTATCAGTCTGTTGAAGCAATGCTATCCGCTCAAACCAAAGAAAGGTAGCAGAAGCAATATCAGATTGTTGTGCTATACGGATATTCATAGTTAACACTCTGTTTTATTCATACAGTTTGTTAGCATATCACTTGCAAAACAGCGTAGCAAGATAAGATACGAATGATGACAACTCAACATAATAGTCAAGATACCAACTTACCTTTCTGGATGCGCCAAGCGAAACAAGAATTCGATTGGAGTATTCTAATCGCCATTGCCATGAGCCTAGCGATTGCATGGACATTTATTGTTCATGATGAAATACCCGGCGGGACTCAGCTTGAACATTATGTTTTCCAAGCCAATGATATTATTTCAGGATTCCAAGAAGGACATTTATACCCACGCTGGTCACCTTACGCCATCAAAGGATACGGCGCGCCTATCCCTAACTATTACCCTATAGGAACAGCTTATAGTATTGCATTAATTGAAGTTTTATTTACAAATGACATCTATCAAGCAACTCGCATTGTTTTCATGTTAGCATATGTAATAGCAGGGGTCAGTGTATATTTATTGGTATCTTCTAGAACCGATTCCGCGATTGGATTGCTCGCAACAGCCTTATATATTTATAGCCCAATGATTGGCGCAACAGTACCGTATATCATGGGAGATCTCGCGTTATTAATCAGTGCAGGATTATTACCCTTAAGTTTATGGGCAATCTACCTCCATATACAAAATTCTCAAACATCTCATCTTATTATTTATATACTTTCAATCGCTTTTGCTATATGGGTACATCCCCAAATGGCGATTGTCAGTATCGGTACGAGTGGTCTCTATGCTATGGTCGGTAATCAGCATCGATCCGTAAAATATCGTTTTCTTTGTTTCGGATTCGCGACTCTCATTGGGATTATGTTAATTGCTTTTTTTTGGATGCCAGCATTATTAGAACGTAATCTTGTCAATTGGTATTCAACACCAACAACCCATAATTTCACATTATCATTGAATCAACTCATCGCCCCTATTGAGCAAATTGACTCTGGTCTGCTCGTGCCACAACCTCAATTTAAATTAGGCACAATCAATATTGCATTTGCAATTATCAGTGTGATTATAATTGCTAGGACATCAAATCGATTTAAACGTATTTTTTCAATTACAAGTATAGTCAGTATCATATTATTCTGTATTGTGATTGTTATTATGATACCCAATGAGGTCTGGTTACTCTGTCCAATTGCACTATTTCTTGCCATACTCGGAGCAAATACATTAACTATTCGCAATGTTCTTTCCTCACGTATGAGCAGAATTCTATTAGTTTTCAGTGTTGCTTCTACAATTATATTTTCATTATCAACATGGCTAGTCCCAAACACAAATCTCACCTTATCGGATACAAACGCAATCGCACAAATTCGTTTCGAACAACAGGGTTATGGGATACCCACCTTACCAGACAATGCCCCGCTACCAGCAACGATACCTATTGAAACACAAGCGAATCGAACGCTGGTGAACAGTTATGAATTAGAAGCGCCTATACGATATGAGGAAAGGCAAAACAATGCAAATACGATTGTTAGCTTACTTGAAACAGGTGCATACACACAAACCTATCGTATTTTCAATCAGATACCCATCGGACTAGAATTTGTTCTGCCCTACTTTCCAGGGTGGCAAGCATTGTCGGATGGAATACCTATAAACACCTATGCAAATCCATCAAATCAGCTCACAACTGTAGATGTTCCATCAACAGACGGTTCAGAATTAACAATTACACTCATGCCAACACAAATCAGAAGTCTAGCATGGGTAATAAGCATTTTAGCACTTTTAGTGATTCTTACCCGCATCATCTTACCTAACAAAAATACTGTGCATACACAGACAACTTTATTAGAAACACTTCCACGTACTGATGTTAGGCTCATGCTATTTATGTTTGCAAGCCTCGGCATTCTCATCATAGTATTTACATCCGATACACCTCCCATTCAATTACAAGCACCTTCTGCATTCACACTCTCCCAAAGCCTTCCCTTACAGAATCGAACAAACGCAGGTTTTGAAGCGTCTACTTTTGAGATTAGTAAAAGGGAATTGAATCAAGGGGAGCAATTTACAGTTACAATCTATTGGCAATCATTAACAGATATACTTGACAATTATCAAACAAGGGCATTAATAAGGGGTATGGATAATCGTCTTATTTGGTATACGGGCGATTTAAAAAACCCAAGTCCGATTCCATCTAAACGTTGGTTGCGGAATAAATTTATCAAAGACCAGCACAACATCACCATATCAGAAGACATATTATCAGGAGAATATGAGATTTTGATCGAGATGTTCCCATGTAATGACAACTCTTGTGATACGAATCGTCCTGTCATATTCTTTGATATAGAAGGAAATCCCGTTGGTAGACAACTCATCATTCCACTATCAATCATTATTCGATAGCGATACAATCAATATAATTAAACTTGTAGTAGCAGACTATTGAGTTTTCGGTAGAATATATAAATTGATTTAATCTGAAAACACATTCAGCCTTCAATATAATTTATTAATCTGAAAACCGCTTATATAAAGGAGACACTATGTCCACATTACATTCATCAGAGCGAATTGGCGAAGCCTGGCGTTTACATAGAGATGGTAGCAATGATAAAGCAATTTCAATTTTTAGAGAAATTATTCAAAAAGCACCAGATAATGTAGATGCACATTATGGTTTAGGCTTAGCGCATAAAGCATCTGGTGATGTTGCTTCAGCAGCTGACGCATTTCAGAAAGCACTTGACCTTGCACAAACTGCGTTTAATGCAGTCCAAACGACATCAACTGTAGATGGACACCACGGCAAAAATGACCTCGATAGTAATGAAGATGACCGTTATATGATGCTTACCCGTATGCTCAAACAACGCCTTGAAGATGTTGGTGTTCAGGATACATCGTCTTAAGGTATGCGTAAGCGCGAACGACTTGAATATGTTATCTCTGGTGATAAACCTGACCGTATTCCAGTAGCCTTATGGCGACATTGGCCCGGTGATGACCAGAGATATGCCGATTTAGCACGTTCTATCATTGACTTTCAACATGATTACAATTGGGATTTTGTTCGGATTATGCCCTCAACAAATTTTCAGGTTGTTGATTATGGTGTCCAAGATGAATGGCATGGCAATCTATCTGGAACAAGAGAAATCATCAAATCGATTGTGGGACGCTCGCTCGAATGGACGGAATTAAGAAGTTTATCTCCTGATAGGGGGATGCTCGGTCAACAAGTTGAATGTACACGACTCGTTTGTTCTGCTATGGAAGCTGAAGGAACGCCTGTTATACAAACAATATATAGCCCTTTTGCACAAGCCACACGTATTGGTGGGCGTGAACTTACGCTCAGAAATATGAGAACACATCCAGATCGCTTACGGACTGGTTTAAATATCCTCACAGAAAGTACACTCCGCTTTCTTGAGGCGTTATGGCGAATACCTAATGTTGCTGGAGTATTTTTTGTTACAGAAAATGCGAACTATGATACGATGTCAGAAAGCGAATATGAATCGTTTGCGATGCCTTATAACTTAAAAATACTAGAGTCATTACCCGAAAGATGGTGGTTTAATACTGTGCAAGTGCAAGGTGCATCACCCATGCTTCGGTTATTTAGCCAGATACCAGCCCAAGTGATCAATTGGGACACGCGTGAAGGGCATCCTGATTTATCACGCTACAGAAGTATATTTTCCAAGACTGTATGCGGCGGTTTAAGCGATTGGGCAGACCTCCATCAAGGTACGCCATCGAGTATTCAGGATGCAGTAAGGCAAGCCGTTCAACATACACAAGGTAGTAATTTCATTTTAGGGGGCAGTGATATGGGGTATATTACAACACCTATCGCAAATATTCGCGCAGTCCGTAGCCTTGTAGAAAGTATAGCAATCTAATGTCTTTACGTGTCATTGCAGGTTCAGCTAGAGGCATGAAACTTAAGCCTGTTCCGGGGGATAGTACCCGTCCTATCATGGATCGTGTTAAAGAATCTCTATTTAATATCATTGGTGAAGATATTATAGATTCCGTCTTTCTCGATTTATTTGGAGGAACAGGAAGTGTCGGTATCGAAGCCCTCAGTCGTGGTTCGGAACATGTTGTTTTTATTGAATTAGATAAAAAAGCAATTCGGACAATCAAAGATAATCTTACACATACAAAACTAATCCAAAGAGCAACAGTCGTGCAACGAAATGCGTATACTGTTGTAGATCAATCACCAGATCGACTGTATCATTATGTATACGTTGCACCACCACAATATAAAGGTATTTGGGTCGAAATTCTACAAAAAATTGATGCAAATATAGCTTGGCATCATGATGAGACAGTTGTTATTGTACAGATTGACCCAAAAGAATACAGAGAATACGATGGAAACATCAATCTCAAACATCTTGTAGAATACGACAAACGCAAATATGGACACACGATGCTTCTTTTTTACGAATTTGTAGAAGCCAGTGATAGTGAGGAGAGTGTAAATTGAGCAGTCTGGAAAAATTAGAGTTAATCGCAGCAGAACTCATGGAAGAGTTTGAAGTTGTATCTGCACCTGTCCCAATCGAAACAATCTTACAAAATCCTAAAGATGGCATGTGGGAAAAAGTAGATATTACACAATTATCAGGTAGTTTCTTAAGTTTGAAAGACCGTTACTCACCTCGCATGTCGATTGCACGCCTCCTAGCAAAACATCTCACAACCAGTCAATGGGGTAAAGACCGTGACTTATTTGCTTTACTGCGCGAAGGTGATAATTTAAAGAAATTTGCGCGTATGCTTGTCATGCCAAAACCATTAGTTGAGCAAGTTCGCCATGCAGCCCGAACACCAACCACAATGAGCTTACAATTTGAAGTACCTGAGGATGATGTTCGATTACGGCTTGATGAAATCTTCGGATAATATCCTAATTCAACAATTCTGCTTGCCGAATAATAAAGTCACGGGCTGATTCTTCCGACACAACATCACCTGTGACTTGCGCCTCTCTTAAAAGACTCAGCATCTCTCCAACCATTGGACTTCCTTTTATATGGAGTAGCGTCATAATAGCATTACCATCAAGAAATAAGGGGGGGGTGACAATACTATCGTATTTATTGAAGTAGGTATCCAATAATATGGTTGCCCGTTCAACAATCTCTAGCCACTTATGCTGTTCAAGTTCCGCACCATACATAGCCAAATAATCCGCAATCGCCAACAAAATTGCATCAATACCCTTTTCTTGCAAGGGAAACCAAAAACGATGCAAGTCTAAATCAGACCACTCAGAATGTTCTAATACCCCACGATACATCTTAATCATCATTTGCAAATTTTTACGTTCATCATTCGTCAAACGTAGAGATTCAGCAGTCTCACCAGCGGACTTAACACTAAATTCAATATGCTGGCTCAAAGATTCTCGCTTCCCCAAATTATGGAGTAACGCCCCTAATATCAATAGTTGTTGATGGGTACGACCATTCCCATACGATCTAGCAACGTGTGCCTGCAACTGCGCCCGATAGCGATCAAATTGTATAACAATCATGCCCAAATCAAAGTTCGCAGCAGTATTATCAGTCCGCTTATAGCTAATAGACATTAAAATCGCATTCATGCGCTGAATGACACTGACAGTATGATTCCAAACATCACCACGATGCGGTTCAGCTTGTGCGATACCAATCAGCATTTCACTATTAGGTATCACATAAGATAATGCGCCAAGATGTTGTAATACCCGAATGGCACGTGAAGGGTTTGACAACTCTAAAATCTTATAAAATTCGTCACGGATACGTTCAGGTGAAGATTCTTTTAAACCAGCAATATTAGACCGAACATCTAGCAAAGTATCAGGGTGTATTCTTAACTTCAGTTGTACACTTTGGCGAATTGCGCGTAACACCCGTATCGCATCATCTTTGATGGCGTGGTCAGAGCATTTTTGTAACACTTTAGCGTTTAAATCTTGCTCACCGTTGAGTGGGTCAATTAAAACAGAAATATCACCTAGCAAGTCAACCGCCATTGCATTAATGGTAAAGTCACGGTCGTGGAGATCATCATCAAGGGTGTCACCTCGAAACCGTGCAAAATCCATAACAATTTGACCGTCAAGTGTATCAATAAAGACTCGTGCAACACCACGCTCTTTATCCATTACAAAAATATCACCATTAAACCAATCCGCAATACGACGCGCAACGGCAACAGCATCACCATCCACAGCAATATCTACATCTTTAATCGCACCACCGCGATACGCATCACGAACAGCTCCCCCAACAATATACATGGGTGCCTCAACTTGTTTCTCAAGGAGTAGGTCATGAAAGTCAAAGATAAAATCCGTCCAAGACAGACGGGTTGGCATATTATTCATCAGTTAAAGCTTCCTGACGCACTACACCTATAAATGGCAAGTTACGGAACTTTTCATCTAAATCAAGCCCATAACCAAAAACAAATTTGTTCTCAATCTCAAAACCGATATAGTCAACGTGAAGCTCGACTTCTCGACGTGATTGTTTATTTAAAAGTGTACATAATTTAAGGCTTGCTGGCTCACGGTTCTGAAGTGTTTTCATCACAAAGTTAAGCGTATGCCCACTGTCAATAATATCCTCTACAACAATCACATGTCGTCCACGAATATCAGTCTGCAAATCCATATCAATACGTACAGACCCTGTTGTTTGTCGAGCTCCAACCCCATAACTACTAGCTGCCATGAAATCAATAGCATGTGGCACATGTACATGACGTGACAAGTCCGTTAAGAACATCACACCACCCTTAAGAATGCACAACAATAATAAGTCATCGCAATCGGCATAATCTTCATTGAGCTGTTCGCCAAGTTTTGCAATCCGTGTTTGGAGAGCTACTTCATCAATTAGAATTTCTTGGAGATATTTTTCGTATGCTAGTGTCATAATAACGCCGTCCCTTCGGTATGCGACGCATTATAGCAAGTGGAGGCAAGTGGTGCGATAGTTTATATTACTAGCGGAACAAAATCTGAATAGCTAAACGCCCAAGTAACACCTCATCTCCTTTACGAAGAATGGTGGGTTCTTGTGGTTGTAAGCGTACACCAGCCAAAAACGTTCCATTTGTACTTTGTAAATCTGTCACAAACAATTGAGAATCGCGTAACTGAATTTTACAGTGACGGCGTGATACACCACGGTCTAATGCCCCATATGGGATAAGGTCAATTTCCGCATTGGGTATTGTGCCTGTATCAAAACGTCCGAGCGTTACAATGCCACTTTCCTTCATAACAACACGTTCAATCATGCCACGTATTACAAACAAAACTTCACGCTGGTCACCAATCGTAGAAGTAGTCCCTTGGGCTTGGGCATCAATAACTTTCTGCCACGATGAGCTACCCTCTGGTAAAATGGCTGTATCAGGGTCTTTAGTTGATGGTAAATCATCTTTCTTCTTAAAACTAACAAACTCATCGTTTCTAGGTTGGAGACGCTTTGATATAGTGGATGGTTTTTCATCACTTGGAGATGAACTGAAGGGAATATTAGATGGGGCTGTTTTATTGTCAGGCACAGAGTCCCAATTAATCGAACTTTTTAATGCCCCTGTAATTTTATTGACAGGCGGTATTAGAGGTTTGATGACAGACTTGGGCTTTCCAATAGGTTTATCTTCAGCTTGTAGGGATGAATTATCGGATTCAGTATTCGCACTCGCTGTATCAGCAACTGAAACAGTAGACGGTATCTCCGATTGTGAATTCTGAATAGATTGCGTATCATCAGCTGTTTCAACAGATTTGTCTTCAGCTTGTAGGGATGAATTATCAGATTCAGCATTGGCACTCACTGCATCATCAAGCGAACCAACAGATGGTGTCTGGGATTGTGGCTTTTGAGTAGACTGCATATCATCAGCCACTTTATTTTGATTGTTGTTTAGAGAATCTTTTGAATTATCTGACATGATTCGCCACATAAGCTAGTCTACATTATCTTACAAACAATATTATAACATATATTAATTGCCAGTAATCTATTAAATAGGAAAGTAAACCAAAAATGAACATAAACAAACCTAATATTCATGTCTCATTGCCACGTAAAACAGTACAAGTTCATATTAGCACTGACATATTTTTGGAAGCACCAGTTCATACAACTGCTGGTGAATTCTTATATATGGCACAAGAAACAAGTCTCATTGATTCATCACAGTCTATTGTTGCTTGTATCTGTAATCAAAAAATCAGAGAATTAACCTACCCCATTGCCAACGATTCTACCTTAGAACCTATTACGTTAAATAATAGCGATGGGTCGCGTATTTATCGACGGTCTTTAATTTTATTGCTGACATCAGTCATTGACGAAATATTACCCAATACACAAATTAATGTCTCATATGCTGTTCCTGATGGTGGTTTTTATTGTGAGGTGAAATATCGCCAGCCTTTAACCAAATCTGAAATCATCACTATAGAAAAACGAATGCATGAAATTATTGAAGCCGACTTGCCAATTACAAAACGTGTCGTACCTTTATCAGATGCTGTCAAAATATTTCAAGATCGTCAAGAACATGATAAGGTGCGCCTTATGGTCTATCGTGACCAAGATTATCTTACCTTATATAAACTCAATAGCCGTGAAGATTACTATTATGGTTATATGGTTCCATCAACGGGTTATCTAAAAACATTTCAACTCATTCATCTTGAAAATGGTTTTATTATGCAATATCCACGAACAACAAAACCCAACGAGCTTGAACAGTTATCAACTCAGCATAAGCTCATTGATGTTTTTCATGAAACAGACAACTGGTTAGAGCGAATGAATGTGGAAGATATTGGTAAGCTCAATACTTTTGTCAAACATAAACAAATACAAGAGTTAATCCTCATAGCAGAGGCACTCCATGAACAAAAGGTTGCTAGTATTGCTCGACAGATAGTTGATCAGTATGAAGCCAATGGAACACGTGTTGTTTTAATTGCAGGACCATCATCATCTGGCAAAACAACTTTCTCAAAACGGCTTGCGATTCAATTATTAGCACATGGTCTACGTCCCTTTACACTGGAGATGGACAACTATTTTGTTGATCGTCACTTAACCCCACTTGATGAAAACGGTGATTATGATTTTGAATCCTTATATGCACTCAATCTTGTCCTATTTAACCAACAACTCAGTGATTTATTAAACGGTAAAGCCATTCAGCTACCAAAATTTGATTTCCATACAGGAAAAAGCCAACTCGGACGTACTGTGAGCATTGCCGATAAACAAATTATCATCATTGAAGGTATTCACGGACTCAATCCTGAGCTAGTTACCCAAATTGATGAAAGTTTGATTTTTCGTACTTATGTCTCTGCCCTTACTGCACTCAATATCGACTGCCATAGTCGTATCCCAACAACTGATGTGCGTTTAATCCGTCGTATTGTTCGTGATGCGGCACATCGTGGTTATAATGCAAAAGATACGCTTGCCCGTTGGCGAAGTGTACGGCAAGGTGAAAAACGCAATATATTTCCATATCAAGAAAATGCAGACGCAGTTTTCAACTCAGCACTCGTATATGAGTTAGCAGCTCTACGCCCTTACGCTGATACATTGTTATTACAAGTGCCACAACAAACACCTGAGCATATCGAAGCGAATAGATTATTATCGTTTCTGAAGTGGGTTAGCCCATTATCACAAGAGCAAATGCGACTCATACCAGATACATCTCTTATACGAGAATTTATCGGAGAATCCATTCTCCAAGATTACAAACCAGATACAACTTTTAATCTCCCTTCATAATTATCACAATATTCAAACAAAAAGTGGTATTTCTTTAGGCTTCTATCGTTTGAAGATCGTTATAATCATTATAATGATTACAAATCACATGACTAACTTCACAGTTTGGGGAAACATGGATGGCTTACAAATTTGCAATTGATTTTGGAACAACCAATAGTGTTGTCGCTCGGTGGGATGATAAAGACGAATCGCCTAAGATTGTTACGATTCCAAACATTAGCGATCATGAAACAAGTGAGAGACCAGCAGTTGTACCATCACTCATTTACGTTAACGACGCGCAAACAGGGACATTTACTGTCGGACAAGCTGTTCGTGAAAAAGGATTCGATAGCCAAAGAGATAATCGATTATTTCGTAATTTCAAACGGGGAATTGTAGCATCACCTGCTCCTGAACCTCGCGACATCGACAATATGAAATTTGCAGATCGTCATGCAGGAGAATACTTCCTTAAAGAACTCCTCAGGCAGATGCCTTATGGGGATTCAGACATCGAACAACTCGTCTTGACCGCCCCTGTCGCATCTTTTGAGGGTTATTTGGGGTGGTTAAATGATGTCATTGACGACATTGCACCTGATAAAATCCGTGTGGTTGATGAATCTACAGCTGCAGCTTTGGGCTATAACGTTACCAAACCGGGAGCAGTTGTACTTGTATTTGACTTTGGCGGGGGAACACTGGATTTATCCTTAGTACAGTTGCCAGAGCATCGAGAGAAAACAAGCGGATTTCTCAGTAAACTACGTGGTCGCAATGCAAATCAACATTCCGCAAAAGTCATAGCGAAAGCTGGGCGAATCATTGGGGGCAGTGATATTGACCAATGGATTCTTGCTGAGATTCTTAAACGCACAGGTTTACAATCAACTGACCTTGCAAGTGATTACAGCGCACTCTTGAACGTATGTGAACAAGCCAAAATAACATTATCAACCCAAGAGACAACCCAAATCCAGTTTCACGTAACAGGCACAGCATACGACGAAACACTCACACGCCAAGAACTAGAGATCATGCTCAAAACAAATGAATTTGACATTGCATTACGCCGTGTGGTGGATAAAGTCATGCACATTGCTCGCCAGCGCGGTATCTTCAAAGAGGATATTCACTATGTCCTGATGGTCGGCGGAACATCACTCATGCCATTTGTCCAAGACACATTATCCAAATACTTCACAGATATGGCTGTCCGTGCCGACAAGCCCTTCACGGCAGTGGCAGAAGGAGCACTACAGGTAGCTGCGGGATTCGGTCTTGAGGATTATCTCATTCATAGTTATGGATTACGACATCTAAGCCCAGATAGTGGCGAACATGAATGGGATGAAATTATCGCAATGGGTAGCCAGTATCCTATTGACCGCCCGATTGATGTCATATTAAGCGCGGCACATGATAAACAAGAAGAAGTTGAATTTGTCATAGGTGAAATTGACACCGATGCAGTGGCAATGGTCGAAGTAAAATATGAGGATGGGCAAGCCGTCTTTGTCGCTCAAATAGGTGAAAGTGAACAAAAGATTGTTGCGCTTAATGAAGAAGGTGCTTTAAATTACCTTATCAAATTAGACCCCAAAGGTAAAATCGGAAAAGATCGTATTAAAGCATCGTTTACTGTCGATGAACGTCGCCGTCTAAGAGTAAGTGTTTTTGATTTACAAACCAACAAACTACTGCTCGAAGATATTGCAGTGGCAACACTACGCTAAAGGAGTAACATCCCATGGGGAACAGTCAAATAACAGGTCGTGAACCTGCACTTGCAACAGGGTCGGCACAAAAAGGGTCACGGAGATTATCATTACGTCGCCTCGGTACATTGCTTAACGTATTACCCCCTGATGCAATATCATTAAACGCAGTAAAAGAAGCTCTCAATAGTGAAGAATTTTTTGTTCGCTATAATGCAGCAAAGATGTTATCACGACGAGCAGACCGCGACTCACGACTCATCATCGAAGACACCCTACAAAGTGGCAAACCTATGTCACGGGCAAGTGTTGCACGACACTTATATGGATTCACATGGTTTTCTGCCAAACCCCTGATTCAATTAGCATTAAAAGATAGCGATTCTCGGGTACGCGAAGGTGTTGTGTATGCCTTATGTGATTTCCGTGATTTAAATGCCTATGAGATGTTGGTGGAGATTCTTAAAAATGAGGAAGATTCAGTTAGAGAGGCTGCCGCAGTCGGTCTCCGCGATACGCAAGACCCAGCCGCTATCCCTGTATTAGAAGAGGTTCTCAATGCCAAAGACCCCGAGGTTCGTATCAAAGCATTAGAAGCATTGGGAACAAATGATAACGCAGAAGCAATTCCAATTGTCCGTGAATCGATGAAAGACCCCGACCCAGAAGTAAAATATGCTGCTGCATTAAGCCTTTTGGAGTTATCCGGTGAGGCATGGTTACAAGAGCTTTCAGGCGTAATTGGACGGAATACAGGTGAAACACTCCGCCAAGTTTTGCGAGCATTTTTCCATGCAACCAATTATCTTAAAATTGATGTGGCGAAGTCATCCGCCGCTGAATTGATGCTTGATGCCTTAGAAACAGCCCTACTCGACGAAAATACTGGGGTGAGAGAAGCCGCTATTTGGCCTCTGGCATGGATGCGTCATGAGCGTACTCCAGCAATCTTGATGAAAACATATCGAATCGAACTAGATGAAGACGTTAAAGCCCACATTGTAAGAGTAGCAGCAGGTTTAATGTCAAAGGCAAGTGAAGACATTCTTAAAGACGCGCTACAAAGTCCACTGCCCAAAGTCAAAGCGATGGCAGAGCAGATTATGGCAGAGCGTGAACGAGCAGGAAAAGTTCTAGAATATAATGAGAATGCCAGTAATGACGGGATCGTTCTCAAAAAGCCACTTATCAATAAATAAAGCCCACTGCGGACAGACACTATTCATTAAATGCTGTCCGCAGTAGATTTTTCTTATACTGTCAATGTATGATGATGATCTTGTAGGCTTTTTACACTCAGTGGTTTCGCATGTATCCGCTTAATTCCTTGTACAGAAGCTACTGCCGCACTCATTGTGGTGATAATCGGTACACCAAGCGCATAGGCTTGACTGCGGATTTCGATACCATCATTGTGTGCTTGACTTCCCAAAGGTGTATTAATCATCAAGTCAATCTGCCCATCCAACATCATATCAACGATATGCGGTGAGCCATCTGACAACTTATTGACTGTATCGGTTTGAATCCCGAGACTATTTAACCAATTTGCCGTGCCTTCAGTGGCAATGATCTTAAAGCCTAGTGTTGATAGCTCTCGCGCAATCTTGGAAACAGCCCCTTTATCAAAATCATTGACACTGATACAGACTGTACCTGATAAAGGTAATGGAACGCCCGCCGCTGATTGTGCTTTAATAAAAGCATGGCCAAAACTCGAAGCATGTCCCATCACCTCACCTGTTGAGCGCATTTCAGGCCCTAAACGTGCATCGACCCCAGGGAACTTTTGGAACGGGAAGACCGCTTCTTTAATGAAGAACCCATCAACTTTAGGCTCTGTCAAGAAATCGAGTTCTGCCAAGGTTTTCCCTGCTGCAATCTGGGCTGCATAACTGGCTAAAGGATGCCCAGTCGCTTTACTGACAAAAGGCACAGTACGGCTTGCACGTGGGTTCACTTCTAGTACATAAACCTCATCATCCTTGACCGCAAATTGGATGTTAAATAACCCTTTCACGCCCATTGCTTTACCTATCCGTTGTGTATATTCACGGATAATATCAACATGGAAGTAACTAATACGATAGGGAGGAAGCACACAAGCAGAATCACCACTATGGATACCTGCTTCTTCAATATGTTGCATAATACCGCCGATGGTCACATGTTCACCATCCGACAAGGCATCAACATCAACTTCATAGGCATCATCTAAGAATTTGTCAATCAAGACAGGGTGTCCCGTCCATTCGACATTTTCGTCAATCCACTTGAGCAACTCGGACTCATCAAACACAATTGCCATGCCACGTCCACCCAACACATAGCTTGGGCGAATCAAGACAGGATAACCAATGTCATCTGCCGCTTGAATTGCTTCCTCGCGCGTCAAGATAGTTGCACCTGCGGGTTGAGAAATTCCTAACTCTGACATTAGTGCATTGAAACGTTCACGATCCTCTGCAAGGTCAATTGTATCAACAGATGTCCCCCAAATCGGTGCGCCGAGTGCTTCTAATTCACTTGCAATATTTAATGGTGTTTGACCACCAAATTGCACCAAGATACCATCAGGTTTTTCATGGTCAACAATATTCATCACATCTTCGACTGTTAATGGCTCGAAGTAAAGTCTATCGGCAGTATCATAATCTGTACTTACTGTCTCTGGATTACAATTCACCATAATGGTTTCATAACCCATCTCTTTTAACGAGAAACAAGCATGAACACAGCAGTAATCAAATTCAATACCCTGCCCGATACGATTCGGTCCACCACCTAAAATCATAACTTTCTTATTGTCAGTTGGATTAGCTTCATCCTCTGGCTCATACGTTGAATAGAGGTAAGGGGTATGTGCTTCAAACTCAGCAGCACAGGTATCAACACGATAGAAGTTTGCAATCACACCTAGTGATTTACGATAGTGACGGACAGTAAATTCATCTTCATTCACCAATTGGGCGATATATGAATCACTAAAGCCATAATATTTCAGCTTTAGGAAATCATCTTTATCAAGGTCTGTGAGTGTCAGTGCTTTATCAAGAATGGAGTTATGAATATACATCAAATCTTGCATTTGTTGTACATACCACGGGTCGAACTGTGTTTTCGCGACCACTTCGTCAAACGATAATCCTTCACCGATAGCCGTTGCGACTTGGAATATACGTTGTGCTGTCGGAACACTCAAAATCTCAGGTGATGAAACCGATTCGGCATTGCTCCCAAATCCAGTAATCCCAATATCCAATGCACGGACGGCTTTTTGTAGTGCTTCGGGGAATGTTCGTCCAATCGCCATGACCTCGCCAACAGCCTTCATCTGCGGTCCTAATATAGGGTCAGCTCCTGCAAATTTCTTAAAATCCCAGCGCGGAATTTTGACAACCACATAATCTAAAGACGGTTCAAAACTTGCTGGTGTAACTTGGGTGATGTCATTAGAAATTTCATCAAGTGTAAATCCAACAGCCACAAGCGCTGCGATTTTAGCAATCGGGAAACCAGTCGCTTTACTGGCTAATGCCGATGACCGTGACACACGCGGGTTCATCTCAATAACATAGACTTCGCCATCCTCAGGGTTAATTGCAAATTGTACATTCGCACCACCCGTTGTAATACCAACACGGTCAAAAATCATCCGTGACATGTTCCGCAAACGCTGAAGTTCTTTGTCAGTCAAGGTCTGGGCAGGCGCAACCGTGATACTATCGCCTGTATGAACGCCCATTGGGTCAAGATTTTCAATCGAACACACAACAACAAAGTTACCTTTTGCATCGCGCATCAACTCAAGCTCATATTCTTTCCAGCCGAGCAAACTTTTATCAACTAAGACTTCCCCAACAGGGCTTTGATGAATCCCATTTGCGGTTACACGGCGTAAATCAGCTTCATCATAAGCAACACCGCCACCTGCCCCACCCATCGTATATGACGGGCGAATCAAAATAGGATAGCCAATCACTTTAGCAAACTCAATAGCTTGTTCCACACTACTCACCACTTGACTATCAGGCACACGCAGACCAATTTCATCCATCGTATCATTGAACAATTGACGGTCTTCTGCCAGTTGAATGCTGTTCAGCGATGCACCAATTAATTCAACGCCGTATTTATCCAGTACACCCGCTTCTTGTAATTTAATCGCTAAATTTAACGCTGTCTGTCCACCGACTGTCGGAAGCAAGGCATCAGGTTTTTCCTTTGCGATAATCTGCTCACACATTTCGACTGTGAGCGGTTCAATATAAGTTGCATCCGAAAATTGTGGGTCAGTCATAATCGTCGCGGGATTAGAATTTACCAAAACAACGCGATAACCCTGACTCTTCAATGATTTACAGGCTTGCACCCCACTATAATCAAATTCACAGGCTTGCCCGATTACAATTGGCCCCGATCCAATAATCATGATTGTTTCTATGTCTGTTCTTTTTGGCATGTTTTTCTTTCT
>CAYGTY010000010.1:0-1288 GCA_964352825.1 uncultured Anaerolineaceae bacterium | reverse complement strand
AGAAAGACAGCACTTCCAACAATCGTAAACACATCACCACTACGAATTGATGAAATCAAGTACAACACAGCGCAAAGAATGAAAAGTATCCAGCCTGCTAGCTGCCATTTTTCATCACTGCTCACAATCTTGTTTCCTCGTTATTCAATGACACTAATCTTCGGTCATGACTCTATCGCCATCTTTAACCGCATCTACAAATTCATCAAACAAATATAATGAATCATGTGGACCCGGAGATGCTTCAGGGTGATACTGAACACTGAATGCTTTCAATTCGTGGTGACGTAAACCTGCAACAGTATTGTCGTTCAGATTGAGGTGAGTAATTTCACCACCGCTTAATTGGCTATCGGCTGAGACTGCAAACCCGTGGTTATGGGATGCAATTTCAACTTCGCCATTCGCTAAGTTCTTGACAGGTTGATTGCCACCACGATGACCAAAACGCATTTTTTCAGTTGTTCCACCCAGTGACAAGGCAAGAATCTGATGTCCTAAACAAATACCAAACACAGGGACTTCGCCGAGTAAGTTCTTGACATTATCAATAGCATAATCCACAGCCGATGGGTCACCAGGTCCGTTACTCAAAAATACACCTGCGGGGTTCATCGCCATAACTTCGCTGGATGGCATACTGGCAGGAACAACAGTAACCCGCAAGCCTCTATCCGTCATCATACGAAGAATATTGCGTTTGATACCATAATCATAGGCAACAATCAAAGGACCACTCGCATCATAACGATGCTCACGATACCATTGAGGGTCACTTTGTTCTGTCCAATGATAAGGTTCTGATACAGTAACCTCATCGACCAGATTCGCACCCGACATATCCATTGAATTACGTGCCATTTCAACTAAAGCATCTGTATCCTCAGCTTGTTCGCCATGTGCAACAACTGCGCGCATCACCCCTTTTTCTCGGATATGACGTACAAGTGACCGTGTTGCCACACCAGACACACCGATAATATTGCGCTCTTTAAGATAAGTACTCAAATCCCCACGATTACGCCAATTGCTCACAATCGGGCTTAATGAACGAACAACAAAACCAGATACCCATACGTTTGTTGATTCAGGGTCTTCAAGATTGACACCCGTATTCCCAACATGAGGAACAGTCATGGTCACGATTTGCTTATAATATGAGGGGTCTGTCAATATTTCCTGATAACCCGTCATTGAGGTATTAAAAACAACTTCACCAGTTTCAACACCTTCTGCACCAAATCCCTCACCGGGGAAAATGCGTCCGTCTTCTAAAGCAAGTACAGCC
>CAYGTY010000009.1:58553-70451 GCA_964352825.1 uncultured Anaerolineaceae bacterium | reverse complement strand
GAAGTCCATAATTGCCACCTATTCAAAGTCAATAATCTGATTAGTTTAGCTTGTTCACACCAAATGAAATACACAGGAATATCACAAATTAAAGTCATGATTCTTGTCATAATATGCTAGGTAAATAAGACAGCGATACCTGCAATAGCAATCATCGTCCCAACAATCGCACGCGCAGTAATTTTCTCTTTAAAGACAAAGTAACCAATTGGAATGAGAATAATTGGAGTCGTATTCGTAAGCGTTGAAGATACACCGACAGTCGTAAATTGTAAGGACAGCAAGACAAGAGATGCACCAATCACAGGTCCTGAGACGGCGGCTATCATGATAAAGCGCATCGAATAAGATTCGGCGATGATGAGCCTCAGGTTACGGCGGACATTGCCTTGCGACATGATAAATAGCCATATGGTCACAACAGCGACAAAGGTTCGCATCAAGCTGGCACTCATTGCAGGGAAATCCCCTGATACACCTTGCGATGAAAAGACAATTGCAATCGCTTGTCCTAATGCTCCACCCACAGCAAATATCAAACCCTTACGATAATCTGTATTATCTGCTTCAACTTTGCGCTTGGCATCATTATCCCCTTCTGTCACAACCCAGACGATGCCTGTCAGCACCAATGCGATACCCCAGATGGCATTATTAGGCAGCTCTTGACCGAGAAATACCCACGCGATGATGGCACTGAGAATCGGCGCAAATGATGCAACGAGTAAAGTTAAGCGAGGACCGATGTATTGGAAGGCTCTGAGGATAAAAATTGAGGAAATGACAAAACCAAAAACACCCGAGACCGTCAGGTAAAACCAGCGGTCTAATCCAGCCGAAAATGGGAATATATCACCCACCATAACAATGTGCAAGCCAATGAGAATGACCATTGAAATAGGTAAGCTAAATGCTAAGGATGAAATCGCACCGATTTTACGTCCAGCAAGGGTAAAAGATGTTGATGTAAAACCAAATGCTAAAGCCGCACCCAATGCAGCGAATTCCCCAATGAAGTTTTCCAATATGATTTATCCTAATATGATTTCATTATAGTTTACGTTCAAAAAAAAGAAGGTGTTTTTGAATATCACCTGACCCGCTTCGATAAGATGAAATTGGATAAAACCCAAATGACTTATACAAAGTTTGTGCGCCTATCATAAATGCGAGTGTGTCTAAACGCATCGTATTATAGCCAACGCGTTGGGCATCAGAAATTACTTTAGCGACCAACTGCCGTGCAATCCCCATACTCCGATATTGAGGACGTACAAATAAGGTTTGTATCTCACACGTTGTATCAACCCATTTGGTAAGTGCCGCACAACCACAAACGTCATCATTCTGCATTGCCAAAAATAAACGTCCATCTGGTGGTGAATATTTTTCAGAAAAACGCGCCCGCACATTATCATATGAGCGCACCTGTAAAAATGGCACTGTATCAACCTCAGGGTACATTTGTTTGATAACATCTATCATCCATTCCACATATTCAGTTGACAAAGTAATCATATGTTCCAAATGTTTATCCGTTGTTGCTTGAACAATCGTTGTCATAAGAGTCTCCAGAATATTTATGTATACTATTCTAAAGATGATATCTAGTTTTGTCTTAGACTTTGGAGTCGAATTGAATGGTTCACAAAAAACAGCCTCCCGATACTGCCAGTTACCAGCTCCGCCAACTTAGAGAACTATCTGGGAAAACACAACTTGATGTTGAGTTGGATGCAAAATTGGGTATTGGTTACCTACAAAGACTAGAATTAGGTAAAGTTCAAAAACCACAATATGATACCCTTGACCGCATCTTATATGCGCTGGATGCTCCCTATGATATAAAGCGCCATATCATGAATTTATTTGGTTATCAAATCGACTTTAGCATTCCAACAGATACAGAAATCAAAACGATAGCAAGTGAATTTAAAACCGTTCTTCAAGAAACACCTTTGCCCTGTTACTTACTGGATTATACTCATCGGGTCTGTGCTTGGAATGCGTTAGCAGATGAGATATTCGATTTTAGTTCTATCCAATTAAACTCAGCATCCTCCATGTGTCTACCCGAATTATTATTTGCTTTACCCGCAATACAGTCTCGTATTAAAAATCCAGATGAGTTTTACTTAGCGCAAATTCGTGTATTAAAATATGAGCAAATTGTGACCTCTGACCATGAGTCAAGCAGTGCATTTATTCAAAAAATGCAACAATATCCCTTATTTGTAAAATATTGGGAACAGTTTCCAGATCATGTTATTGCAATTCCAGCGCGCCCATTATGTTTATTGAAGATTCAAGTGAAATATGAGCTAAAGCATTTTCGTTTAATGTCCGAACTTTACGGTTATGATTCTCGATTTAGAGTTATGTATTTAGTCCCCTATGGTCAAGTTTAATATCCCGTTTGTAAATATTTTACAAGGTGATTGGTTTTGACACAACAAGGTATTAGGCGACAGGTTGCCCCATCGCCTAAGTTGGAGAGTTAAAATTCGATAATGTATGTGGTGAAAGGTGCGAGTTCTGATAAGGGTGTATAGCTATCAAACCCATCATTATCATTGAGTTCAGGTGATAGAAGGTCGCCCTCGCCAAAAATCAAAGTAGCGGATGATAAGTCGATGTCGCTTTCCTCTAGGGCAAGCTCATAGTCAGTAATCGGTTCTTCACTCAAGTTAATTATCACAAGTAAGGTTTGTTCATCAGTGTGGCGTAAGAAAGCGTAGACACTTGATTCTGAGCTATCAACAGCAGTTAATACACCTTGGCGTAAAGCAGTGTTCGCATTGCGTAGATGAACCATGTTGCGATAGTGACTGAGTAAGGAATCGGGATCGTTGATTTGGTCGGCGACATTGGCAACTTCGATATTGGACTCTGGTTGTAATGCTTGCCAGACGCTATCCCCTGTTGTGAATCCTGCAAATTCTGAGTTTTCCCAGTGCATGGGAGTCCGTATATACTCATCAGGTTTTGTGCCTGTCATACCGACCTCTTCCCCATAGTACATAAAGGGAACACCCGGTCCTGTGAGCAAGAGTGAGGCTGCCACTTTATTTTTGTTCATATCCGAGAGGAGTTGGCTAGCTAATCGGTTTTGGTCATGATTGGTCAAGAAAGTCGCGAATTGATTAAAGGGATAATCGCGTAAGGCATTACGATGGGCGCGGGTAATGTCTTTATTTGAGCCACGCTGGGCAGCATTGATCATTTCATCTGATAATTTAAAGTCGAAGCCGATGTCGATTGCATCTTCTTCAACGTAACGGGTGACAATAAAGGATGCGCCATTAAAGATTTCACCAACTGTGAAGCTATTGCGTTTGACGGATTCAAGATGCCGTTCATAGTCTGTCAACCATTGACGGCTTTCAGGGGTATTTTCTTGGATTTCGCCATTTTCGATAATATGTTTAATAGCATCAAGTCGGAAACCATCGACACCTATATCTTGTAACCAGAAGGTCGCGATGTTGTACATCTCTTGAGTCACATCAGGGTTACGGTAATTAAAGTCGGGCATCCCATCCCAGAAGACTCCATAATAATAACGATCATTAGCTTCATGCCATGCGACATCACCCCAAGGTCCTGCATAATTCGGGTTTTCATCTTCCCAGATATACCAATCCGCATAAGGTTCTTCACCGAGACGTGATGCTGTAAACCAGGGGTGCTGACTTGAGGAGTGATTGACAACCATATCAATGATAACTGCAATTCCGCGTTTATGAGCTTCACTGATGAGCAACTGCATATCTTCGATTGTGCCATAATCTGACTCAACATCATAATAATCGGTGACATCATAACCATGATAACTATGAGCTTCGGCAGGAGGCATCAACCAAATCCCCGTTATGCCTAAGTCAGTGGTTGTTTCAGGGTCACCATCGTTGAGGTAATCGAGTTTGTCAATTAGCCCCTGAATATCACCGATGCCGTCACCATCACTATCATTAAAGCTACGGATAAAGACCTCATAAAACACACGGTCATTCCACCAATTATCCGTCAGACCGCCTTCAGCTTCTGCGATTGCGCCTGATGGTGATTTACCGAGCGATAAGAGTAGAAGTAGCACAGCCATTGACACGAAGATAATTATTGCTTGTGCCATGCCTTGATTTTCATCAGATGGGGAATTATTGAGTAGAATATTTTCTGCCATAGAGCTACCTATAAGTGTCATTTTCAAGATAGCCCTATCATGTCAAATGCTTAGGCAATGGTCAAGTTAGAGACATCACGCAATAGAATCCCATTTTGGGCATGATCATAGAGATGGTAACCTTGTGGATGTTCTGATAGTGAAATACCTGTCGATTGGATATGTTCAGTTGCCGTATTTAAGGCGTGTTTGCTTGGGAAATCGAGTGAATACCAAACGAGTCCAATCGAATCTTGATTTTGTCGTGTGCCTGCTGGACGCAAACCCAAGTGATGATGATACCCCCCCATTGCAATAAAGTGCCAATATCCGCCCATACTCATCATCATATCAAAGCCAAGCTGGTCGATATAGAAACGTTTGCTTAATTCTGGATTGCGCCCTGTATTCAGATGAACATGTCCGATGGAAGTTCCGCTTGCGAGTCCTGTCCACTCCGAATCTTTGGGTGATAGTTCATCCAGAATGTTTTGTAAATCAAGGGCTAAGGTATCAATGCGGAGTTCACCATTGGGGTATTCCCATTGGCTACGTGGGCGGTCACGGTAGATTTCGATACCGATACCATCAGGGTCTGCTAGGTAGAGAGCTTCACTAACCAGATGGTCGGAAAAGCCTTGCATGGGTGTATTCGTGCTCATTAAGCGATGGAGTGACTTTGCTAAATCAAGGCGTGATGGCACAAGAATTGCAAAGTGAAATAATCCTGCTTGTGTTTCAATGCGGGGAGCTGATGGATTTTCGTTTAGGATGAGTAAATCGTCTTCACCCGCACCGAGGTAAGCAACATTTTCTATCTGTCGATGGATTTGGAAGCCGAGTTTATCTACATAAAAGGCTAGTGACCGTTGCATAGCACGAATGTTTAGTGAGACTGTTCCAATTTTTGTTTGTGGATGTAGCTTAAATGTCATCGTCTGTACTTTCTATTTGTCGAATTACTTATTAGACGAAGGGACATTTATAGATATTACGTATCAATCGTAACTAGTTTGGTTTCTATTCAAATAACTGAGGCGCAGAGGGGTTTTCGGGATTAAAGCGTAGGACACCTTCTTCAACCAGTTTCTCAAACTCACGCATCCATCGTTCACAGTTACGCTCGCGTTTATCTTCAGCTTTGGCAAAACCATTTTTGGCTTCTTGCATCCACTTTAAGGCTTGGGAGTTCTGCCCTTGTCTATGACTAACCATCGCTAGATAATATTGTGTTTCGGGTCGTGTGGGTTGTGCGGCGAGGGCATCGAGGAAATAACTTGCGGCTTCATCCCAGTTTTTGTCGTTATAGGCGAGGATACCACGTCCATAGTTTGCCAGCATCTCATAGGGGTTTAGGGCTAGAGCTTCATCAAAGGCTTCCTCGGCTTTCTCTTGGGCATCATCTTCCAAGTAGAAGAACCCTTGCGCGGCGTGATATTCTGCTAATGTAGGCAAAAGCTCAATGGCTAATTTAATTTTGGCGTAGGCTTCTTCAAGATTTTGTTTTTTATAGGCTTGGAGTGCTTCCCGATAGTATTGGTCAGCATCATAACGGGTTAAACCGAGTCGTTGAACTAAGCGTGCCATAACTAATCCTGTGTAAATTGCTGATTATTGTCGATTGTGATAAATATTTATGTATTATGATAACAGAAAATCACTATTTTATCTGAGTGACTAAAGAATAAGGATTTGAAAATGTATTTTGATTTACCTGAAGAACTCCAGATGTTCCAACGGGCTGTGCGCGACTTCTGTGAAAAAGAGTTGAAGCCTCATGCTAGTGAAATCGATGAGTCCGCCCAATTAAATATGGATGTGATCGCAAAGATGACTGGAATGGGGCTGACAGGCTTACAAGTCTCTGAGGAATATGGCGGTGTGGGCATGGATACGATTGGTGCGGCGATTGCTGTCGAAGAATTGGGTCGTGTTTGTGGGTCTACTGCTTTATCCGTATCAGCGCATAATGGTTTGTGCTGTGGTCCGATTATGTTGTGGGGAACAGATGAGCAGAAACAAACTTATTTACCAAAACTGACAAGCGGTAAATATTTAGGGTCGTTAGCATTGACCGAACCTCAAGCAGGGTCTGATTTGTTAAGTGGGGCGAAAACACAAGCCGTGCGCGATGGTGACGAATGGGTTATTAACGGGCATAAAGCATGGATTACAAACCCGATGCACGCGCCTGTGATTGTTGTCTTATGTCGTACAGACCAAGAGGCAGGTTCACGCGGATTTAGTATGATTCTAGTTGAACCTGATACAGAAGGTGTTACTCTGCACCCACCCGAGAAAAAGATGGGGGTCAAAGGCTCACCCACACAAATGATTACCTTTGAAAATGCACGTGTTCCAGTCAGCAATTTGTTAGGTGAAGAAGGGCGCGGATTCCATCAAACCATGCAGACCTTAGATGCTGGGCGGATTAGCATCGGGGCATTAAGTGTTGGTTTAGCACAGGGTGCATTTGAAGCAATGGTCAGCTATGCAAGTGAACGGCAGGCATTTGGTGCTCCGATTTCAAATTTACAGCTGATTCAAGAAAAAATCGCCAATGCCGCAATGGAAATTGAAGCCTCACGCACACTGATTCATAAAGCCGCATGGACAAAAGACCAAGGTCGCGATTATGGAAAACTAGCAGCAATTGCTAAGCTCAAAGCGACAGAAATGGCAGAGACAGTTTGTTTTGAAGCGATACAAGTGCATGGCAGTTATGGGTATAGCCGTGAATATCCTGTCGAGCGGATGTATCGTGACCAACGCCTTATGACAATTGGTGAAGGAACAAGTGAAATCCAACGGGTTGTGATTGCAAGGCGTGTGCTTAAAGAGTTTGGTGGATAAGATAACGAGAGATGGGTTGATTAAGAGTAATTGACCCACTTGTAGATAAAGGGTGAGCCATGAAGATGGGGAACTCCATGGCTCATGGATGAGAATTCATCGTTGAAGAAGGATTCTAATTAGTGCATAAGCGTTAACAATGCACTAATAGGGATTTGGGATTACTTCACATACTTGTGATAGCTTACATCATCAGGTACTCAGGTTTTGTCTGGATAATGTTTGTCGTCCAAACTGATTGCATCTCACCCTGCAACACCAAACATTATATAGATAATGCTTAGATATTTTTATGTTATATTTCTTTATATTACATGTCAAGTATATGGGCTAGAATTTATCTTATTCTTAGTTAGAATCTTCAAATGAAAGCAATTATTCGCATATTTCAAGCAATCTCTTTTAAACAATGGGTCATCTCCTGGCTTGTGGTGGGTCTTGCATTACGTCTATTCGTGGTTACTCAATCGGGATGGCGAATTGATTTTGACGAAGCCTTTAATGGGTTATTAGCCTATGACATTATGCAAGGTCAATATCCTCTATTCACCCCACCAGAAGTCGTTGGTGGAACAGGCTCACCTTATTTATTAGCGGGATTATTTTCACTTTTTGGGGCATCAGCAGTTACATTTCGATTGTTGTCTTTGATATGGTCGGGATTATATATTGTCTCTATCGGTTGCTTGGCAAAGACAGCTTATGATAAACGTATTGCGGTATTTGCATTAGCTTTTGCTAGTCTTGCCCCAGCTTATATGCAGTTTGTCGGCTTGAAGCTATGGAGCAGTTATATTGAAACGATGCTCCTCGGACAGTTTTTATTTATGGCTGTTTATCAGTTGCTCAATAGCAAATCACAGCGAAAAATCATCTTTTGGGTAATCCTTTGTGGCATCACAGTAGGCTTAATGTTCTGGCTGACATGGCTTGGATTTTATTATATTGTGCCTGTTGGGGTGGTTATGCTATGGAAAGGTCGGCGAATTATCTGGAGATGGGGATGGTTAGGGATAATTTCGTTTTTTGTGGGTAGCCTGCCCTTTTGGTTATTCAATCTTCCCCAAGGGATGCCAACCTTTGAGCGTTTTACATCTGACTCTCCGATGACTGCTGAGCAAATTAGCCGCGTGTTGATTGATTTTGTGACTGTCCGCTTTCCAATTTTGGTATCTGGACATCCATCATGGGGATACACGGTTGAACCTTTAGCTATTGTCTTAGCGTTAATTTATATGGTTGGTTTAGGTCTGGTGATGTATCAGGCAAAGTCGAAACAGGTGTTACAAGTTTTACTCACGCTACTGATTTTCAGTATACCACTCTTGTATACAATGGGGACAAATAGCCGAAACGCCCTACCTGAATTTAATCCGTGGGGAATTGATGCGACGGGGCGATATGTCTTGATGTGGCATAGTGTATTGCCAATTGGGCTTGCTTTAGTCATTGATAAATTATGGCAATGGAGACAACAGGTTGCATTTATCTTATTTGTGAGCCTATTGACTATCAACACAATCGGGACATTATCTGTCAATCCGCACCCTGCATTGGACTCGCCTTATTATGACCGTCTACCTCATGATTTAACCCCATTAATTGACTTTCTGAATGAGCGTGAAATTCAATATGCTTGGGTTGATGGTGGGATCGGGCATGTGCTGATGTTCCTCACCCAAGAGCGAATTTTGACTGAGGATTATCATTCTGTCTTTTTGGCAGGTGGGTTATTACGTCAGCCTGCGGTTTTGGAGAAGATACAATCCGCAAAGCAAACCGTATTGATTACGCCGATTTATGAGGGGCAAGAAAATCCACCTCTACAGCAGGCTATAGAGGCGCAGTCCATTGATTATGAGATGGTACGAGTCACACTCACATTGGCTGTCTATATTATTGATGACAACCTCGACCCGATGCAAATTGCTGGCGGATTAGGCTATCAATATTAAATAGGTATCTCGACCATTTTACGTTTTTCATCAGTGCGAACAACATAGGTACGTGCCATTTTATCGTGCCATGTTTGATTGTTCTTATCGAATAACGCCCAGATAAAGCCTAAGCTAAATACAAGATTACTGACATAATACCCAACTCCACGAATCAAAGCATCTACATCACTAATTTCTGCACCATCTGTCCGAATCACACGAATCCCCATCGCAAATTTACCGGGAGTCTGTCCATCGCGACGTGATAAAAAGTACCATTGATACGCCACAGGAACAGCTAAAATCACAACATTAATTAACTGAAATGGCAAGGGGGGGTCAGATGAAAATAAAATCATTTGAATGATAAAGAGCGGGATAAAGAGCAGGAAGTTATCAATGATATTCGCCATTAGACGATTCACCAACCCTGCTAATTCATGAACAACAACATCTGAAGCATGATCATTTTTTGCTTTTTCTTGCATAAGGCACTCCTATCTCTTTGTATTAGTTTACGAAATATCATCTCATAAGTTGTAACCAAATTGTAAAATTCATGTTCAGATTGCGCCTAATTTATCTAATTCGGCAACGACTTTGGGTAGAGCTTCGCCTGATGGGGCTTCAAGTTTAACATCGGCGATGCGCGTAATCATGCTGTAGTCTGGGTTAACCTCGATAATCTTCGCAGGCATATCGGGGAATTCTTTGGCGGCTTTGGGCAAGGTTGCAGCAGGCGTGACAAGCCCTGATGTACCGACAACAATCATGACATCACAGAGCAAGCTCACTTCATAGGCACGTTTAAGCTCGGATTCAGGCAACATTTCATGAAACCAAACCACATTCGGGCGAGCATGTGCGCCACAGTGTGGACAAGCTGGTGGTCCTTCATCACGATCCCATTCAAAGGCATCAATATCTATAATCGTCGGCTTACCCTGACAATCGTTAAAACATTTACTCTCGGCGATGTTTCCGTGTAGATGAATGACATCGGTACTACCCGCTTGCTCATGGAGGTCATCTACATTTTGCGTGATAATTACTGTGTTTGAGTAGCGTTTTTGAATCTCAGCTAAGGCAACATGCCCTGGGTTTGGCTTTGCGCCACTGACTAAGTCACGCCGAAATTGATACCAGTCCCAAACAAGCTTTGGATTTGCTTTAAATGCAGACGGGGTCGCAAGTTCTTCGGGGTTATATTTTGCCCATAAGCCATCCATCGCATCACGGAAGGTTGGCACACCTGATTCTTTAGAAACACCTGCCCCTGTAAGTACAGCAATTCTTTTCGCGTTATGGATAAGCTCAGCCGCTTGTTTTAGGTTAGAGTCTGACATAAAAACTGTTTCCTGTTCGCTGAATAATCGGCTTTATTGTATGATACAGCAAGGTGAACACATTGTCTTAATATAAAGTAGGATTATGATATTAGAAAGCGCATACCTGAGTGTTAAAGCAGGTGAAACTGAGGCATTTGAAACTGCCTTCAAGCAAGCATCATCGATTATTGCAAGCATGAAGGGGTATATCCATCATGAATTACAACATTGCATAGAGAATAAAAACTTATATCTCTTACTCGTCCAATGGGAGACATTGGAAGACCATACAGAAGGGTTTCGTGGGTCGGATGACTATCAAGAATGGAAGGCATTACTCCATCATTTTTACGAACCCTTTCCAACCGTCTATCACTTTGAGCAAGTTGATTTATCATCATAGGTTTATTTTCTGATGCACATGATATTCCGTACCCATATTGACAATACCTCAGCACATCAAGTGTTTGATATGATTGCTAATATTGATGATTATGGAACATGGTTGCCGAATTCAAAGTCTTTTTTTGGTATTCGTCATATTTCTGATAATCCTATAAAAGTCGGGACGATTTATACTGATGGACAAGGTATACTAACCATGCACGGTAAGGTAATTGCCTATAAAGAAACCAGCGAGATTACCTTTCACCAAGTCGCAGACTCGCATGTATTGGGGTTTATTCCAGTCGGCATGGATTTGACAATTACTTATATCCTTGTTCCAGAGCATAATGGCACAACCGTTATCCGTAATTATAATGTTCAGTTCAAGGGATTGCTCAAAGTCTTGCGTCCGTTTGCTGTCTCGCGTATTAAAGAAGAAAATAATCGTATTTTACATGTCATGAAACAAGTTTTAGAAAAGACATATTAATTATGGAAAAGTACACTGCATATAATGATTTTGCATTTGTCTATAACCGTTATTGGGGCAACTTCCCTCTGCGTATCTTACCGATTTTAGAAGAATTGGTATTGAAAGATTTTCCTCAAAATACCCGTATCCTCGATGTCTGCTGTGGCACAGGACAACTGGCTGGAGAATTATCGTCGCAGGGATACGAAGTCACAGGGGTCGATAGCTCTGAGGAGATGTTAAAGTATGCGCGTATCAATGCACCGACCACGCCGTTTATCCCAACAGATGTCCGTTCTTTTATGTTAATGGCTCGGTTCAATATTGCATTTTCCACGTTTGATAGTTTGAATCACTTAATGACTTTGGATGACCTTGAACTGGTATTTGGTAATGTTTTTCGTCAATTAGAAACCAATGGCGTTTTTGTATTTGATATGAATTTGGAGTCGGGATTCCTGAATCGTTGGGTTGAACCAGTCAATGTTGTTGATGAGGATGTGAGTGTCATTATCAATTCTAGCTATGATACACAAGAACACATTGGAACAGCCGATATTACAATTTTTACGCAGGGTGATGGCGATAATAACTGGCGACGGAGTGATGTGCAACTCACCCAACGCGCTTATACGATTCATGAAATATTTGAGACTCTAGCAGCCGTTGGATTTATTCATCTTGAAGTGTTTAATGCCCAAGAAGATTTTAAGCTCGACGATATTGGACGTGCCTTCTTCCGCGCGAAGAAACGTTAAT
>CAYGTY010000009.1:13155-58453 GCA_964352825.1 uncultured Anaerolineaceae bacterium | reverse complement strand
GATTTTAAGCTCGACGATATTGGACGTGCCTTCTTCCGCGCGAAGAAACGTTAATTTTTTTTTTGCGATTCAAAGCCTCGAAATATTGGCGGATAGGGCTACAAGGTATCGAAGTAAACATATGTTAATCAATTAGGGTATAGAGAATGGCAGGGTTATCTTCGGTCTCAACCTGATGCAGATTGGCAATAGTTAGATGTCCATGATGATACAAATACTCGATATGTGCGCCTGCTTCTTCAATCGCAAGTAGAATATTATAGTCTTTCACGGTTGGATACATCGCTTTGGAGATGTCACTAATGGTCATTGGCTCGCGATTGTCACGCATAATATCACGAATGCGGTCCAGTTTACGATTATGACTGGCACGGATTTCGTCAATGCGTGTATACAAGTCATGAATGGGGTCTTCGTGTCCCCCTAATGCTAAGCGAATTCCCTCAACATGGGTTAACTTCCGTAGCGAATCAGCATAATGTCCTAAGCCCATATAATGGGTGATGCTCTCTGGTGCTTGATGCGGTGTTGTACGCGATAAAATATGGTCAGCACTCAGCAATATATCGCCGATACGAATACAGACTTGCCCCGGACAATGCCCCGGTGCATGGATAAATTCCATTCCATCAATGACTTGTTCATCTTCGATACTGAAATCAACTTTGACAGATGTCACATGTTTTTTTGCAAAACCATACATTTGGAATAGGGATTCACGGATTTCTTGTTTGATGCCTGCGCGCTGGAAGTAGATGCCGAGGTCTTTAGTCGCGACAATAACACGTTCTTCATAATTTGTTAGTACGCGTCGGTCAAGCTCATGGATACCCACTGTTGCGTCTGTCTGTTGTTTGACATAGGCTAAGCCACCGAAGTGGTCAATATGTCCATGTGTGATAATGACACGTTTGATGTCTTTTATGGTGAAGGTTTCGCCAAAGTCATCCTGTATCGCCTGAAAGCCAGCCACCAAATCATCATTACTGCGCCCCATACCCGACCCTGTATCAACAAGTGTCAAGTCACCTGCCCCCTTGAGTACATAGGCATATCCCATAAAATCATTCGGAAATAATATCATCGGGATGCGATAAATGATTACACCTGTACTACTTTGGAAACGCTCAATCGGTGGTAAAACAGTCATAGAGTAGGCTTTCTGGGTGAGATCAATTTAATAAGTTACCACGCATCATCAAGGCTGGTTGATGTGCCAAGGCGACGTTGTGCGCGAATTTTTAGTTGCTCCATTACATGAGCAGCACGCTGAAATTCACGAAGCTCATTTTGTTCTTCGGCAGTCAAATTATCCTCAGCTTCACCCTCTGTGAGATAGGTGACACGTTCTAAAGTTTCATTGGAATATGTAAAACTCACAATCGCGTCTAAGGATGGTGCAGACGTTACAAAATCAAGTATTTCGTCTATTGCTCGTTGCATAAGTTTATCCTGTGGTTGTAATACAGTCATCTTATTATATCAATTTTAGAGAAATAAATCACGGACACTGTATAAGACAAAGGCAAAATATGCCCCGAGGAACAAAGCCGATTCACGTCGTCCGAGTTGTTGATGACGTGCAAAAGGGATTAATAGAAAGGCAAACCCTAACATCACCAGAAACTCCAATTGAACCTCTGCGGTATTGACAGGGATAGGTTGTAGAAATGCTGTTACACCCAGTATCAACAGTAAGTTTGCAATATTCGAGCCAACAATATTGCCGATGGCGATGTCACTTTCTTTTTTATAGGCGGCTGTTAATGATGCTGATAATTCGGGCAAGGATGTGCCAAAAGCAACTAGCGTAATGGCTATTACCAATTCACTCACACCGATGTCAACCGCAATATTCACCGCACCACGAACCATGAAGGATGCGCCAACGACCAACATAATCACACCAGCAAGTAAAAAACCGAACTCTTTGGCTCGACTCATTTCCTCTGGGGATGGTGGGTCATCCATATCGGCTAATAGACGATCATGGGCATCTTGTTCTTGTTTTGCCAAAAAGTAAAACATGATATTAAAACCGACAAAAGAAAATAAGAGTAGAAGCCCATCGACTCGACTAATTTCACCGTCGAGTGTGAGGATATAAGTGAAGATGGAAAATAAAATCATGATTGGAATTTCGCGCTTGAGCAAAATCGCTTGTACAGCAATCGGTGCAATTAAGCCTGTTGCGCCCAAAATCAAGCCAATATTCGCAATATTTGACCCGACGACATTACCAATCGACAGATCGCTATTGCCCTGTAAAGCGGCTTGTACACTGACGAGCATTTCTGGCATAGATGTACCGACAGCCACAAAGGTCAACGCGATGATTAAAGTTGAAACACCATAAGAGATGGCGATATTGGATGCACCACGTACCAACCAATTACCACCAAAAAACAAGCCACCCAATCCAATGATGACTAATCCGATATTTTCTAGCATGAAAGGTCTATCCTACAAGGTTCGGTCAAATTTGTTAACTATACTGATGTTTGTGGTATGCGTCTAGCTAGAGCTAGAGTAATTTAGAGTCAGAGTTTGGGGAGGGTTGAGAAACCGCTCCCCTACGAAATCTGTATATTTTAAAAGAAGTTTACAAACCACTCCCAACATATACAAAAGTCTATTCGCTAAGCATAAATGACATGTTGCAACAAGAAGCGATCAATCTTGTTATAAAAGGCTTCGATGGTTTCAGGTTTACGCCAGCCATGTCCTTCACCTTCAAACAAGTGATATTCATGTGGGATACCACGACGCTTGAGAGAAGCCACAATATCATCAGATTGGCTTTGTGGTACAACAGGGTCATCTGTCCCTTGAAAGACAATCATGGGGTCAATTAGTTTTTCAGCATGGAATATTGGTGAGCGTTCACGGTAAAGTTCAGCTGCTTGAGGTAAGTCACCGAGTAGCCAGACACTATAAAATTCTTCAAATTTGTGGGTATCCATCACGAGTGCAAATTGATTGGATACACCATAAGAGCAAACCCCTGCTTTAAAGAAGTTCGGATAATCGATCATTGATTGCAATACAGTATATCCACCTGCACTACCGCCCATAATAATCGCTTTATCGGCATCTGCTAGACCTTGTTCAGCCAGATATTTCACACCTGTTGTCGCATCGGTCACATCATAAACACCCCAATTGCCTTCGTGCTTATTCATGTAGGGCTTGCCATAACCTGTGCTACCACGATGATTCACTTGCAAAACTGCATAGCCGCGAGTTGTGAAGAATTGGACTTCGCTATAATAGCCTGCTGTGCGTTGCGAGGTCGGTCCACCATGAATATAAACTAAGAGTGGGGGCGCACCATCGGGCATTTCATCTTGGGCAATCGGCGGATAATATAAGCCGTGTGCATCTTCGCCATCATCTCCTTGCCAGACAATCGCTTGGGCTGTTGATAATTGGTCAGCTTGTAGATTTTCCGTTTGACTACGGCGATGGATGATTTCACCCTGTTCTTGATGATTGGTAACAATACGTGGTGGAATGGTTGAGGATGATGCGATCACTGTGACGGCTTTCCCATCTGGTGATACGGTAATCTGCTCCATATGGGAATAATGTTCAAAACCTTTAACCGTTTGGCTATCGGCAGTTTGGACATCATAGCGCATCAAGCTAAAGAAGGCTTGGCTATTTTCCAAATAATAGATACTTTGGCTATCTTGTGTCCAGCCATACATCCGCATCCCTTGTATCCACGCAGGTGTACCATGTTCGGCTTCGGTATCAGTTAGTTGGGTATGGGTTTCGCGTTCAAGGTCATAAACATAAATCTGTCCCCAGCCCGTCGCATCACTCACATAAGATAGATAACGACCATCAGGTGAGAATTGTGGTTGGAAGATAGCAGTTGTTGTGTCACCTTCTAGCGTCACAACATGTTCCGCATAGGGGATACCACTGCCGTCGGTTGCCAGTTGAATCAGGCGCAGTTCCGTTCCATTCCACGGCATACGCGGGTGATTCCATGCGACATAAGCAACATGTGTTCCTGCTGGATGCCATGTCGGTTGCATGACAAAATCTGTCCCATAGGCTAATTTCTTAGGGAATTGTTCGCCCTTAGTATCCACCAAAACAATACCATCAACATGTTCATATGAGTGAACAACTGCTAACCAATTCCCATCAGGTGACACTGCTGGAGAGGCGTAATCCCCGAATTTAGGGGTAATTATATTGGCTGTTCCACCTGCAAGATTTTGCTTATATAAGCGTCCATTTGCAGAAAAATAAACTTGACCATCGCCAACGGTATATGCTCCCCCACCATAACCAACACGTCCTGATACACTGAGACTCTCGTCGGTTAAATCACGGGGCGCATCTGAGCCTGTTTGAGCGACGAGAACACCTCCTTTGGCACGGCTTTCCCACCAAACAAGGGTATCACCTGCGTTATTCCATTGGACATCTTGTAAGCGAATCCCACTTGCAATCGATTTGCCTGTTATGGGACTATCCCAAACACCATAGGGTTTGCTCATATTTATACCTTTCGTTGTAAATTAAATTTTGTGTTTATTGTATCGTAGAAACCAAAAGAGGGGGAAATACAAAATGCCCACATGATGTGGGCAAATTGGGATTCAAAAATTTAGTAAAAAGAAATTTTATTTAATTTGTTTGTGTGTGTTAACTGTCGATAATATAAAGCCTTGATGAGCGTTTGTCAATCATTCGATTTATCCGATGATAAGGATAAATTTTGTGAAATAATGCACTATCGATAATTAACCGTTCAATTATTATCAATTTTGACCCTTAAAAAACTTTTATGTTATCACCTGAACATTTAATATCATCTGTAATTTATCTAGTATGATAATCGGATTGTTAAATGAAGTTTAAGAGATGAGTAGTGTGTTAAAATATTCGTACACTATGCACAATGAAAATGGGGATACCTTAGCGATATCCCCATTGAAAAGTGGTTTATGCTCTATCTCTATTTACGCAGATGCTGGGCGATAGGTTGTATCAATGGTGCTAATGAAATCTAAAGCACGCCGTCCAAGTTCACTTTCAGGTTCAAAATCTTCTGATAAGATTTCAACCATTGTACCAAGTTCTGCCCATTCATAGAGGCGTTGTGCGTTGGCATCGAGTGACATCACACAACCAAATGTTGTTGGTGTATAAACACCGCCCCCACCCAGATAGCCGCCATTGGGTAAGAGAACTGCTCCATGAAAGCCATTCATCAAGCCGGGGACAACCTCATACACACCCATGAACCAGTACATTTCCCACTGTCCACAGTCCGTACCCCCATCGCTACACAGTGTAAAGCTACTACCATATGCGGTATCGTTGCGTGTCAAGATTTGGAAGACCCCTGGGTATGTTGGTGCAGTTTCTCGCCCTGATGAAATCCCCCAACTAAACACAATTTCATCATTTTCGTAGGCGACGAGCCATTGGGTTTCGATGTCTACAACGATTCGTTTATATGGGACAGGGTCTTCGGGAATGAGCGCATCACGAGATGGAATTTGTATGGTTTGACCAATCGATAATTGATTCCATTCAACGGCTGGGTTGGCATCTGCGATTAACTGGAATGGGATACCATTTTTGCGCCCAATCAAGAAACCATTATCTTGTTGTTCAATATCATAAGATTGTGGTAAATAACGAATCCTCAATAGCACTTCGGGATTACTGGTGCGGAGGGCTTCTTGTAATTTTTCTAGGGAATGACGCTCATCAAGATAACGAGGTTCTTCACTATTCACCAGCCCTTCATTGATATTCTGGATATATTCAATAAAGGTATCTTCCCGAACGGATAAACCATTTATACCTGATGCAAGCCATGTTGCAGCTGTTTCGCTACCCACTTGCCATGAGGTTACTTCTGCTTTGAACGGGTCAAATCCCTGAAGCTGAATATCGCTGGTCAAGAACGCATAAGCTTCATCTAAGAATGGCGACGAGTCCATAACTGCTGGTAATAAATCAATCGCCATCAAGTCGAGGCGACGATTTTGAACAACGCCAACAGGGTCTTGACTGAGGTGTTCCAAACTTAGGGAAATGTCGAGTTGCTTACCTGCACGCCCTTGTAATGCGATTAATTCACCATTATTCCACTCATACCCTGCTTCAAATGGTGGAATATAAATTTCTTCTGTCATGTTGAGTAAGAAGGTCTGCGCCGTCGCGTAATTCACAGATGCAACAGGAGCGACTGATGCACCAAAAGGCACACCAGATAACCCAAGACTGCGTGCAGTATTTGCCATTTCCTTGGCATCAATCGTTAGACCAAGGTCAAGAGGGTCAACTTCTAGCAGAATCTGTCCATCAATGGTGAGTTTAATCATGACCGATTCATCCCACTCTTCTTGTAGGGCAAGTTCGGCTTCTTCTAAGGTTAAGTCGCTGAGGGGAATACCCATCGCATAGATATTAGGGAAAATTCGCCCTGAGAAGATATAACTACCAAAAAACATCAATACAAGGGCAAGTAATACGACAGCGCCAATTTTAAAAACAGGCGCGCGCCCGAGTATTACCCATAGCAAATCATGAAGCACTAAGCGTATTTTGCCAAATATCGATGGCACACCTTTCGGGATAGGAATAGGAGCTTCTGTAATTTTTGAGACAGATTGAGTTGTAATTTTGCCGAGCGATTCACGACGACGTTTGCGCGCCATTTGACGTTCACGAGCGCGACGGCTACCATTACGTCCCCTTTGTTGACGGCTATAATCATCCATAAGTCATTTCCAACATAATTTATTTGATAGACTAACTCTATTTTATCGAAATTATACCGATGTGCGAAAGTCCCTTTCAGTTTACTCTGAATCGTAAAATATTTCTTACGGAAATCTATACAATAAAACCGAAGTTAAGAATCGTATCAGAATTAAAATATCTGATGAACTTTTTACACGGGAATAAGTAAAGTTAGGGTATCTTAGACTATCTATAGTATAGATGAAATGATTGAACAAGCGACGTAAAAGAGCAAACCTATGCTAAATAGAGATCGTGGTAGATATAAACCACCCAGCGATGTTATGACAACGGATGACAGATTTATCATCTTAGTTGAAATCGCAAATATGAATGTCGATGACTTTAAATTATCACTGTTGAACCGCAAGCTCATTATCAGCGGTATACGTAAACTACCCACTATTAAAGCTAACACATCGTATCAACAAGTAGAAATTGAAACAGGTGAATTTCGTTTGGAATATGTATTGAGTAAACCTGTTAATAGTGGTCAGGTTACTGCAAATTATCATAATGGACTCTTGCATGTAGAGCTCCCATTTATGGAGAAGAAAACAGTTACTGTTGTAATGGCGAATGAAGAGAAAGAGGATTAATGCGAATGGCATTTACAAAGATGTATATGGATGACGACAATTCGCCGAAGACGCGAGTCGATATTAACCTGAATGACGAATTAGACGAAGATGTTCCAATTGATTTACCCGAAGAATTACCCATCCTCCCCTTGCGTGGTCTGGTCGTTTATCCACAAACAGCAATTCCTTTAACCGTTGGACAGGCACGTAGCATCCAATTAGTGGATGATGTGGTCAATGGCAATCGGATGGTAGGTTTGGTTGCGTCCACAGACCCTAAACTTGATACACCGGGTCCCGATGAGGTTCAAACAATCGGTACATTGGCGACCATCCATCGGTTATTCCGTTCACCTGATGGTACGATTCGTCTCTTAATACAGGGTCTACAACGGATTCGGATTGACGAATTTATTGACACAGAACCCTACCTGACAGCACGTGTAACTCGTATCCCTGAAGATGCTGTTATTGCTTCTGACAATATTGAACTTGAAGCACTCATCCGTAGCACTGTCGAACGCTTCCAAGCATTAGCAGAACTCGTTCCAAGTATTCCCGATGAGTTGGTATCCAATGCCTTGAACGTAGAAGACCCATTACAATTGGTCTATACCATCGCGACCTATGTGCGTATTGATCTTAAGGATGCACAGGACTTACTTGAACTCGAAGATGTGGGCGATAAGTTGCGAAAGTTATTGGGGTTAATAACCAAAGAGTATGAGGTGCTATCGTTGGGGCGCAAGATTCAAGAAGATGCCCAACATGAGATGGAAAAATCTCAACGTGACTATTATTTACGTGAACAGCTTAAAGCGATTCAGCGTGAATTAGAAGAAGATGATGACCAGCAAGAGGTTGAGAAATTCCGTCAACTGATTGACGAAGCTAATATGCCAGAAGAAGCACGCAAAGAAGCATTGCGTGAACTCAATCGGCTATCAAAACTCAATGTCGCGGCGGCGGAATATGGTGTTATCCGTACCTACTTGGATTGGATGACGAGTATGCCGTGGGACAAACGAACCGAGGACAAACTCGATATTGCTCATGCACGGGCGGTATTGGATGAAGACCATTATGGGTTGGATGACATTAAAGAACGGATTCTGGAATTTCTAGCTGTGCGTAAACTACGTGCAGAACGTGAAGAAGAATTTGCAGAGACCGCTTCCGATGATGCTGTACGTCGTGACCGTTCAGGCGCAATCTTATTATTTGTAGGTCCACCGGGGGTTGGTAAGACCTCGTTGGGTGCATCAATTGCACGCGCTATGGGACGTAAATTTATCCGCATGAGTTTGGGTGGTGTCCGTGATGAATCTGAGATTCGCGGTTTCCGACGGACTTATATTGGGGCGATGCCGGGGCGCATTATTCAAACGATTCGTCGCGCAGAATCCCGTAATCCGATGATCATGTTAGATGAGGTCGATAAACTGGGGCGTGATTTCCGAGGTGACCCTGCATCGGCGTTGTTAGAGGTACTTGACCCTGAGCAAAATGCAGAGTTCCGTGACCACTATCTGGATGTAGCCTTCGACTTAAGTGATGTTATGTTTATCACGACAGCGAATGCTTTGGATACGATACCGGGTCCATTGCGTGACCGTATGGAAATTATCCAGTTGAGCGGTTATACCGAACAAGAAAAACAAGCCATTGCCGAGCAATATCTTGTACCCCGTCAAGTCCGTGAAAATGGTTTACGGGCGAGTGAAATCACATTTACAGGGGATGCTTTACAAAAAATCATCCAAGAGTATACGCGTGAAGCTGGGGTACGTAACCTAGAGCGTGAGATAGGTAAAGTTGCCCGTAAGGTTGTGACACGAATTGCTGAGGATAAAACTGACCATATCGAAATTGATAATGAAGCAATCAAAGACCTATTAGGCAAACCTCGTTTTGGGCATCGTACAGAGTTGCGCGACCGCACAGAAGTCCCCGGCGTTGTTACAGGCTTGGCATGGACACCTGTTGGCGGTGATGTCCTCTTTATTGAGGCAACCAAGATGAAGGGTAGCAAGGGCTTCCAGCTTACAGGGCAACTGGGTGATGTGATGCAAGAAAGTGCAAAAATCGCCTATAGTTACTTGCGGTCAAAGGCGGAAGAACTGAATATAGACCCCAAATTCTATGAGGAGTATGATATTCACCTTCATGTCCCAGCAGGTGCTGTCCCCAAAGATGGACCGAGTGCGGGTGTCACAATGGCGACGGCTCTGGCTTCTCTTTTAACAGGGAGACCAGCCCGTAGCAATATTGCAATGACGGGTGAACTCACCTTAAATGGTCAAGTTTTACCAGTTGGAGGCATCAAAGATAAGATATTGGCAGCACATCGGCTCGGTGCAGACACTGTCATTTTACCGAAGAAGAATGAGAATGACCTTGATGATGTCCCTGAAGACGTGCGAAATGACATGACCTTTATTCTCGCCGAGACAGTGGATGAAGTATTAGCCAGCGCACTCGAAAGCGAGTAAACTAGACACAACTTGTCTAAAGGGTTACACTACAATTAGATTAAAGATGACAATATCAACAATGCCAGCCTACCCATTACAGGAGGGCATTGTTGTTTCAATATGGAGGCTAAGGTGGCAAAAGTCATGATTGTTGATGACGACCAAACAACGGTGTCGTTATTAAAAATGCTATTGGAATTAGATGATTTTGAAGTTGAAACTGTTGCACTGGGTGCAAATGTTATCCCCCAAGCAGAACAATTCCACCCCGATATATTTTTAATGGATTATCATTTGACAGATACACACGGGGTGGACGTGTTGCGTGATATTCGCAAACATACCACATTCAGTACCATCCCCGTTATTATTGCATCAGGCATGGATGTTGAAGATGAAGTCATGCAAGCGGGTGCCAACAAATTTCTGGTCAAACCATTTGAACCATCTGAGTTGCCGATACTCTTCAATCAATTAATTAACGACTAACAACTTATACTAGAGAGTGCCTATGGCAAATAGAAGAAAAACCCGCTCCCAATGGTATCGTATGGATTTACATCTTCATACAATGTCTTCAGCGGATTATATTAACAAAGATGCAGATTATATTGATATTTTGCGACGCGCAGAACAACGTGGCATCGACATCATCGCATTCACTGACCATAATACGGTCAAAGGTTATGCAACAATGATGAGCGATATTGACCGTTTACAATTTTTGGAACAAAGCGGACGTGCCCAAGCAGATGAATTGCGCTTATTAGCAGAATATCGCCGATTATTAGACAAGGTTCTTGTCTTACCTGGATTTGAATTTACAGCAACATTTGGTTTTCATATTCTTGGGATATTTTCACCAGAGACCCCAATTCGCTATATTGAACATATTTTAATGAGCCTCAATGTTCCCTATGATGTATTAGACCGTGGGGATGCGGCGGCTGGCTCGACTGATGATGTTTTATCGGCTTATCAAATGATTGATGAGGCAGGCGGTTTATGTATTGCGGCTCATGCCAATAGTAATCATGGGGTTGCTATGCGTGGGATTGATTTTGGTGGTCAAACCCGTATCGCATATACACAAGATAAACACCTCCATGCTTTAGAGTTAACTGATTTATCTAAGCGTGGGCGAGGTTCAACCCAGCGATTTTTCAATGGGACAAAGCCAGAATATCCACGACGAATGCACTGTATTCAAGGCTCGGATGCCCATAGTCTTGATACCACCCAAGAGCGGAATATCACACGCTATGGTGTCGGGGAGCGCGTCACAGAAATTCAATTATCAGAACGCTCATTTGGGGCAATTTTTGATGTTTTACGTGGAACAGACTTTTCACGTACACGCCCTTATAACCCAGACCTCAAACCCTTTGATTATGTTCAAGCCGCCCGTGAAGATGGTGCGAGTATTGTCCAGTCATTTCATGAAGCATTAACAGAAAAAGGCGGACACCTCCACGCAATCATGAGTGATATTTGTGCATTTGCAAATACCAATGGTGGTACAGTGTATGTTGGCTTAAGTGATGACCCCAAGAAAAAAGTGGCAGGGGTTGGTGCAATCCAAGATGCGATTAAGGTTTTGGAACGAGAAATCAGCCGTCGTATTACACCATCACTCGATATTGATATTGATTCACAAGAGACACAGGGTAAGAATATTATCCGTGTGCTTGTGCCATATGGTGAATATCGTCCGTATGCAATTGACAATCAGCAAATCTATGTACGCGATGAAACCGATACAAATCTTGCTGTGCGTGATGAAATTGTCAATCTCGTACAACAAGGGCTTATCTTCCAAAATGATGCTCCGAATGGTCAACCCATAACTGATGGAGATTCTCCACCAAGTATCACCGATACACAAACCATCATCATTGAACCATCGGAAGACACTCCCAAAGCAGGGGTTGAGATTATTGCAGTTGAAGACCGAGATAAAACACGGTATTACACCATGCACGATTTACGAAACGGCAATATCGTCCGTAATGTGACGCAATCATCGGCGCGTAAATTATGGGATTATGCGATTAAGCAATACGAAGGTAACCCTGTGCAGGAAGATAAGGTCAAATGGCAGGGTGATATTGGTTTGTGGCGTGAATATCACAAGAGCAATAGCGTGCGTTATGACCTTGTACAAAAGATACATAACGGTTCGCGTGTTTACTACGGTGTGACTGAAAATGGGATGAATGGCGTTTGGGAAATATTCTTAGAGCCAGAAGAATAGACAATGCAGACCGATGTCTAGCGCGCGAAAGTTTATCCTACATCACAAAAAACGTTTACTAGCGATAAGCCTATGGCTAGTTATTTTTGGCGTTGCCCGCAGTGTTATGGCAATCAATCAACTAAGCCTGAGTGAATTGATTGACCAGTTGACAATTATCCTTAAAAGCACATGGTTTGGTGTATTCTTATTCATCATATGCTATGTGCTTCGCCCTCTTTTGCTCATCCCCGGAACAATCATGAACTTGATGGCAGGCATGGTTTATGGTTTGTTCCCCGGTATCTTCATCTCAGTTGGTGCGAGTTATATCTCAGGTGCAGTCACTTATACTGTGGCACGATGGTTGATTCATGAAAAGCCTGATACAGATGGGCGCATCGGTGAGATTATAAACTTCATGCAGAACAATCCATTTGAAGCAGCCGCCTCAATACAATTGATGTATGTTTCCCTTGATATTACCAGCTCACTGGCAGGTATCCTGCATCTCCCCTTTCGCTCTTTCATGATGGGTATCATGATCGGGGGGACAATTCCAAATGCGATGGGTGTTGTGATGGGCAGTTCAATTGAAGGCAGTATTGAAAGTGGTACATTACATATCCGCCCAGAAATGATTGCCCTTTCTGTGGCAATCATGCTTTTTACACTTAGCATTTCCACTTATTTGCGTAGAAGGAATAGATTGACATAAATTATTCTGATAACTATCCAGTATTTGTCAAATAGCAGAATTCAAACCAATATCGTGATATGAGGAGAATATGGCAACCGCAGCATGGAAAAACTGTTTGGCGTGTAAAGAACTGGTATTGCACAAGTATTTTTTGATCTCTGAGCGGGGAACATCGCATATCGCACATGATCATAATTTTATATATAGCTATAAACTCATCTCCGAGTGTGCAAACTGTGAGGCAGGTACGCTAGAAATCTACTCTCATGATTGTTTTGGCTATCATGGCGACGAACCATGGGATATGTACTGGTATTATCTAATCCCAAAAGATCAGATGCAACAGCTAAAACCACACATTGCCACTTGCAAAAGCCCCCTTGTTGCCACTTCACAATGTCCATTTCGAGAAAAATTTACGGGAGCAGTATCTAGGCTCTATGGTGGGATACACAGCATAGAAGCTCCCTATCATCAAATGGAATATGCAATTCTGTATATCACCATTAATTCGAATGGCAACATACAGCTAACAACGACTCATTCTTAATATAATTATGACTTTTCACTAGCCTCTTTTAAGCGGTTGCGCCAACCTGTTTCTAAAGCCTCGCATTGCGATAATGCTAAGGCTTGTTCAGGTCTCCGTGTGCGTTTCTGATAAATTTCATGAACATTAGCGATTGTCCATTCAGGATAGGGGCGTTCTAGTAAGGTTAAAGACATGCCTGCTTCTGCATACCCTTCCTCGACAACCGACATATACCAACCTGTTCGCCCTGATTTTTTGACGAGCTTGGTTAATTCTGGCATCTTCCATCGCATGGAAATTTGATCACAGGGTAACCGAGGTTGAGACACTTGGATTTTGAGCATGTCACCAACTTGAAAAATATCGCCTAAACAGGCAGATTCCTCATCTAATCCACTAAGGGTAAAATTCTCAGCAAATCCACCGTATGGGAAATCAATAGATAGCTCATCATTCCACAGTACATAATGCTCGGCAGAATACGCTAAAATCGGGCGAAACTTGCCACCATGATATTTTTTGTGATGCTGTTCATCTCTATCGACACATAATTCCGAAACCCATACTTTAGTATCAACAGGATGTTTGAAAAAGGCTGTTGTCCAATTATCATCATAGGTTTGGACTTTGCCAATATTAATAGATCTAAGCTCAATTGATTTCATGCGTTCCTCCATAGAGTCCAAGACAATAGTGATGGTATCATATCAACATTTGATTTATAGATTGGAGAGCCTCTCAATGCCATTGATTGAAGTCGCAACAGGCGCAACTTTACATTATGAAGATATGAAACCCAATAGTGACGACACCCCGATTATCATGATACATGGTCTCTTGGGGACGGCACGCGGACACCTCGGGCATGTGATGGATTGGTTGGATAAAAATGGCTTTCATGTGATTGGCTTGACCTTACGGGGGTATGGTGAATCGCGACCAAAACCGCGCGACTTCCCTGAAAATTTTTATCATCGGGATACAGACGACCTACTTGCGTTTATGGATGCAATGGCTATTCCTCAAGCACATCTCATTGGATTTTCTGATGGCGGTGAAGTGGTCTTGATTGCATCAGGTCAGCAACCTGAGCGTGTTGCATCCTGTATTGCAATTGGTGCAGTCGGAAACTTCGGTGCGGAGTTACGTCCCGTTTTCCAGCGCACCTACCCTGGGAATTGGATAACAGAAGCAGAAAAAGAAGAACACGGCTTTACCGATTCCGCACGTTTCACACGCGGTTGGGTACGTTCAACAACACGGATGATCGATGCAGGCGGTGATATTAGCTTGAGCCTTGCGCCAAATATAAATTGCCCATTGATTATCATGTTGGGTAAAGAAGATACCCTCAACCCAGAGCATTATGGTCAGCGTTTTGTCAAAAAAGTGAAAAACGGGCGCGTTGAGATGTTTGACTGCGGTCATGCTGTTCATGATGAACAAACAGAGGCATTTTATCGGATTACACTTAAGCACCTAAAATCTGTTTATCAATAAATAAACACAATTTCAGACAATCTTAACCACATTTTATCTAGGCAGTTAGCCTATAAATGCTAAACTTATTGCCTATAAAATAACAGAACATGAAGACAGAGTAGGATTTATGCGTTTATTCCAACGGTTATCAAAAGGTGGGAGTCAACACGACCTCACAACATGGCAACCTAACCCTAAGATTTACGAAATCAATACATGGGTGTGGTTACACCAGTTGAGCAAAGATTATGAGCAGGACATCACCCTAGCAAATGTGCCTGAGGCAGAGATTAAGAAGCTATCGAGTTATCGTTTTGATGCAATTTGGATGATGGGGGTGTGGCATCGTGGGAAAGCGACTCGCGATAGTGCGCTCAATTATATTCATGAGTATGAAGGTGCGCTTCCTGATATAACAAAAGAGGATGTTTCAGGATCGGCATATGCTATTGGTGGATATTACGTTGAGCCAGAACTTGGTGGACGTGAAGGCTTAGCTGTCTTTCGGCAACAATTGCATGACCATGATATGAAGCTCATTCTTGATTATGTGCCGAATCACGTTTCTACTGACCATCCGTGGATTTATGAGCATCCCGAATATTTTGTGCAAGGAACAGAAGAAGAAGGTAAAGCAGATTCTATTGATTTCTTCTATTCGGATACAGCAGATGGCAAGGGTGTCGTTGTCGCACGTGGGCGTGACCCTTACTTCCCGCCGTGGATTGACACAACCCAGTTCAATGCTTTTCAGCCTGCCCTGCGCCAAGCCACAATTGACACACTCATCGAGATAGGCAATCAATGCGATGGGGTGCGATGCGATATGGCAATGATGATGATGAATCATATTTTCCAAAAGACATGGGGTGAACGTGCTGGTGATATACCCGAAGTCGATTTTTGGAATGAGGTTATCCCTGCTGTCCGTGAGCAACATTCTGACCTCTTATTTATGGCAGAGGTGTATTGGAATCTTGAACACGATCTACAACTGCAAGGTTTTAATTATACCTATGACAAGACCTTGTATGACCGTATGGTTAGTAGCGAAGTTGGCGAAATTAAAGCACATCTAACGGCTGATTTAAGTTATCTACAAGCCAATGTACGGTTTATTGAAAACCATGATGAACCACGGGCGATGGATACCTTTGGTGCAGAGCGTCAACGTCCAGCCGCAACCCTAATTACGACTTTACCGGGGGCAACCCTCTTACACGATGGTCAATTTAGTGGACGGCGGATTAAGCTCCCAGTTCAGATTAATCGTCAACCTGACGAACCTGACCATCCACTATTAGAGCAATTTTATAGGCGACTTCTACAAGAGACTCACAACCCCATTTATAAATATGGAGAATGGGTATCCTTAGAGGCGCATCCCGCTTTTGAAGGCGACCATAGCCCTTATAATTTGATTGCTTATAGCTGGCATGATGACAGTGAATATCGCCTTGTCGTAGTCAACTTTACACATGAATGGTCACATTGTCGTTTGGAACTTGCACATTGGAACGATTTAGAAAACCATGATTGGCGTTTATATGATGCCTTAAGCGAGAGTTATACCTATCGCGAAGGTGACCGCCTTGTTGACGATGGGCTTATAGTAGATGTTGCACCATTTGGTAGCCACATCTATCAATTTAGCCGACTCAAACGTGTCTCCCGTAGACGGCATTAGTTCGATTATCTGTGAGTATTATGACGATAAGAATTCTCACAATACCACTCTTGAACTATAAAATACGATTACTCATCATCGTTGCCAGCATCACAGTATTGTTGTGGTCTGGCTTAGAAGATAATCATGTTTGGGGTGTGGTACTACTGGGATGGTTTGTAGCAATCTTGGCGACTACTGTATTTATTATGTCGCGCTTTGGTAATCTGTCCATAACACAATCTACCCTCCTCAAACTCAGTCCTCTGATTGGTGCAATCATCGGTGCATCCGCGAGTATCAGCACAGCCTTGTTGATGTTATTTAAAGATGTGCGCCATGCGCATGCTTTCCCCGATTACCCCCCCCAAATGATATTCGATACTATAACAAGGTTGCCATTTTGGGCATTAAGTAGCGCATTAATTCTATTTAGCATAACTGGATTTGGGTTACTCTACCGCAATATAAAACATATAGAATTTGATGACAAAACGCAGACCAAAGCCATAGATTAGGTTACAATAGTTGCAGATAAAAACTGATTTATACAAGGATTACACTTATTATGTCACGTTATATTCTTTCACTTGACCAAGGTACAACCTCATCTCGTGCTATCTTATTTGACCATGATGGCTTGGTCGTAAAAACCTCGCAACAAGAGTTCACACAGATATACCCTAAACCCAGTTGGGTTGAACATGATACCAATGAAATTTGGGAAGCACAGTTAAAAGTCGCCCAAGATGTTGTCGATAATGCAGATGATATTGTCGCAATTGGGATTACCAATCAACGTGAGACAACGGTTATTTGGGACAAAACAACAGGTCAGCCGATTCACAATGCGATTGTCTGGCAAGACCGCCGTACCTCCGCATTTTGTGATGAGCTTAAAGCCGAGGGATTTGACAAAACCATCCTCAAACATACAGGTTTAGTCACAGATGCGTATTTCAGTGGGACAAAAGTCAAATGGCTACTGGATAATGTTGAAGGTGCAAGAGAAAAAGCAGAAGCTGGCGAATTAGCATTTGGGACAATTGATAGCTTCCTTGTTTGGAAATTAACAGGTGGGCGTTTACATATCACCGATGTCAGCAACGCGGCACGGACTTTATTATTTGACATTCACGAGAGAGATTGGGCGCAACCGATTCTTGACCGTTTAGGGATTCCACGGGCGATGTTACCGGAAGTGAGACCCTGTAGTCAGGTTTACGGTGAAACTGACCCTGATTTATTTGGGCGAGCAATCCCAATTGCAGGTATGGCAGGCGACCAACAAGCAGCGACATTTGGGCAAGCCTGTTATAGTGCAGGGATGGCAAAAAACACCTATGGAACGGGATGTTTTATGCTGATGAATACGGGTGATAAACCGCAAGCCTCAGATAATAATCTATTAACCACGATTGCATGGCAAGTTGATAATCAAGCGGTACAATATGCCCTAGAAGGTAGTATATTCGTGGCAGGCGCGGCGGTGCAGTGGTTGCGTGATGAACTCCAGATTATTAAGGATGCGAGTGAAAGTGAATCCATAGCAACCAGTGTCGATAGCTCCGATGGGGTTTATGTTGTGCCAGCCTTTGTAGGCTTGGGTGCGCCATATTGGGATCAGTATGCACGCGGTACGATTGTTGGGTTAACACGGGGTAGTGGACGTGCTCATATTGTACGGGCGACATTAGAAGCGATTGCTTATCAAACCCGTGATGTCGTCTCGGCGATGTCGGCAGATTCTGGACTTGACCTTGAAACCTTACGGGTTGATGGTGGTGCAGTTGCTAATGACTTCTTGATGCAATTCCAAGCCGATATTTTGGGTGTGCCTGTTCAACGCCCTGCTGTGACAGAAACCACCGCACTCGGTTCGGCATATCTAGCAGGTTTAGCAACAGGATTCTGGGAATCTCAAGAAGAAATTGCGAAACAATGGCATGTTGAAGCGACCTTTACCCCGAGCATGTCGGCAGACCAGCGCGAAGGTTTATATGCTGGGTGGCAACGGGCTGTAGAACGCTCTCAAGCATGGGCTGAAGATTAATTTATTTATTAGGGTAGTTTATCAGGCTACCCTGTTCACACTTCAAAAAGAGACTATTCGATGGATATTCAATTTCAAGGTCGGCTCAATCACGAAGATAGCAAAAAGCATATCGAGCATATTTTTGAGTTAGCAGAAGGTGTCACCCGTTTATACATCACACTTGAGCATAGTCCAGAACGCGCAAAAGGGGCTGATTACAATAATCAAGTGAGCTTAAGTTTATTTGACCCCAATGGGTATCGCGGCGCACGTCATAATAATATTGACCAATCGATTCGATTAAGTCGTGCAGAAGCATCGCTGGGCTATATCGCAGGTGATTTACCAGCGGGAAAATGGACAGTCGTTATTGATACACATCGCATCCTACCGCCTGATGAACTCATTTATATTATAAATATTAATATGACATCTGAACCCATTACAGAACCCATTGTAAGCTATCCCAAAGGTAAAACCACCTCACGAGGCAAAGGTTGGTATCGCGGTGATTTACATGGGCATACATACCATTCTGATGGCGTTTGGGGTGTATCTGATTTTGTTGAGTATGGGCGGAAGCATGGGCTGGATTTTGTTACACTGACTGACCACAACACCGTTTCGGGACTTGCAGAAGTCGATAGTCTATCGTCTGATGACCTCTTGACCATGGGCGGTATGGAGTTGACAACCTATTACGGTCATGCCTTGGCTTTGGGTACACGAGAATGGTATGAATGGCGGACACATCAGGGCAAAACAATGCACGATTTAGCACAAGCGGTTCTTGATAGTGGCGCATTGTATATTATTGCTCATCCAAGGGATCTCGGTGACCCAGTCTGTACAGGCTGTCGCTGGGAATTTGAAGAGATGATGCCGGGAAATGCGCCTGCGGTTGAAGTCTGGAATGGCAAATGGAGTCCAGAAAATCAAGAGGGGCTTGAACTCTATTATGAGTGGCTCAATGCTGGGTATAAACTGGTGATGACTGCTGGGACTGATAATCATGGTCACACCCCCGATGACGCAACTAACCTCGGATTCAATGTTGTACTTGCCGATGACCTCACTGAAGCAGATATTCTGGATGCAGTTCGTCAGGGGCGGTCTTATTTGAGCAGTGGTCCTGATATAAAAACCATTGCATTTTCTGGTGGTACGCAAGCGATGATGGGTGACACACTGACCACTCAAGCACCTGTCAAAATGATGGTCGTATGGGACGCTGTAGATGATGGCGATAGTGTTCATTTAATCAGTGAGGGTGAGGTCATCCAAGAGAAAAACGCCACGGAATCGAACCGTATTACATTGACAATCGACAATCCAGCCAAATGGTATGTTGCGGAAATTCGAGCTAAAAATGGAGATTTGCGTGCAATTACCAATCCAATTTGGGTAGGTTAAAGTGGAAGTGGGAAGAGATATAATACCCTCTTCCCACTATAATTTTAGCTGTTTATTCAGTTGCAACCTGTGGTTTTAGCTGTTTCATTTCTTGAGCTTCAGCTTGTTCCTCAGCAGCTTTTGCGGACTCAAAGTTCCCTGGGCGATGACGATAAGCCAAAATCCCAACCGCAATAAGAAACGCAAGACCTGTAATTGCTTGCGAGCTATTAATCGCAGAATCCCCGACGACAGCAATTTCCACACGCAAGAACTCAAGTAAGAAGCGGACAAAGGAATATTGCACGATGTACATCAAGAAAATGTCACCTGTCAATAAGCGGTCACGGTATTGATTATAGATGCGCCATAGCACATAGAAGGCAACCAAGCTCCAAATCGCTTCATATGCCCAAATGGGATGAAATAAGGTACTTGCTGGATAATCAATCATACTGCGGAACGGGTCAACACGCGATCCAGCAGAAATTTGAATACCCCATGGTAGCGTTGTTGGTCCACCATAGAGTTCTTGATTAACATAATTGGCAAAACGTCCAACGGTTTGAGCAATCGGAATCGCAACCGCCGCAATGTCCATCCACGGTCCCATCCGCATTCCTTCATCAGGGAAATCTGTCGGAGGGCGTTCATATTGGAAAGGGTCAACATCATTACCTGTCACGCGACCCATCACCATTTGGATTGCCCAACCGATGAATTGGCTAACCCACAAAATTGGCGTTGAAATGGTTGTCAGTAAATTTACGACAACATTATGCCAGCGTGACAAATAAAGGTATGAACCGAGTGCACCACCAATGATGGCACCAAAGATACTAAGACCACCACTCCAAATTGCAATTGCACCATTTTCAAGATTGAAGAAGTTTTCTAAGAACCATGCGGTATTTTGGCAAATTTCGCCTTCGATACCACAGCCAACAGTTAAAGAAATCGGTGGGAAGAAGACAAACCATAAGCGCGCCCCAATAATCCCTGGGATAATCGCCCATGTGAGACCGCCCCAAATATGGTCTGGGTCGCGTCCTGTACGTTTTGCGAGCAAAGATGCAACATATGCTCCAATCAATAACGCTGTTACGATGATAATACCGTAGTAGCGAATCTGCACATTACCTAACAAAATATGGGTTTGCGTAAACTCCATAATTAATCACCTCTATTTTTTAAAGCAGTATATACAAATAATAAACGTTGTAGTGCGGTTACATTTGTGCCAATAGCCAAAATCAAAACACCTACATCTAAGATAATAGGCTGATTCAATAAGCCTGTGCCTAATATCATCACAAGGATGACCATGACACGCTCTACACGCGTAAATAGCCCTACTTTGGTTGCAACACCCACTTTGACATCCTCAGCACGAGCGCGAACATAACTCACTAAAAAGCTACCAAGCAATGCCAATAAAGAAAATAGCATCATATCAAAGCGATCTTGCACTGCAAAATAATAACTCAAAGATGCAAAAATAAAACCGTCAGCATAGCGGTCAAGTGTCGAATCAAGTACCATGCCAAATACACCTGTTCGATTCATCGCCCGTGCCACCGCCCCATCGATCGCATCAAGGGGTAAACTCAGTAACAAGACAATTCCCCCTATCAGGAACAAACCATCCGCAATCAATACCGCTGCAATCCCAACAAGGATAAGCCCTGTGATTGTGATTAAATCAGGATGAATCCCCAAACGTGCCAACACCACCCCAATGCTATTAAGAGGAACAGATGTGAGCTGGCGTAATTGGTCTGTGAGTGTTATCGGTTCTTTTTGTTTCATAGACTACCTTGATGGTTATCTTTGGTTTCGTTAACTAAAATTCTTTTATCGAAGCATGGAACAAGTAGTTATCGCTGATTAAATTATGATCCGTACATCACACACAACAGACAGAGCAAGCCATAGTCCCTACGATTGTACGATTATTAACTACCTCTGCTATAGTTTACGTCATTTAGGTCAATATAGTTGTTCACCACTCCGACAAATCATTATATCTATTTCATTGATTAGTTGCACACTTAATTAGATTGGACAACTAAATCGTCATTTTTTACTTTGATATGCGTCCGCGACCAATTCCATAAGAACACAGCAGGCACAAGAGCTAAGAAGAACAAAATCCCACCAAATAAGAATGGAACGGTTGGGCTTACTTCAAAGATAACACCAGAAATCGCCGTCGAGAAAATTACCGCCAAACTAATCACCGATTGGTAAATCCCTAAGATTCCACCTTTAAGTTGTGGCGCGACTGTTTTGGTTGTGAGCGATTGTAAGGGTGGCATCATCAAACCGCTACCCAAGGCAAAGAATATCGAACCGAAGGCGGCAAGAACAGGTCCTAAGGCAACCACATACAGGAACATACTGATACCGCGCAATATTAGACCCATAATCACAATCATGGGGTCTGTATAACGCTCTAAGACACGCGGTAAGATAGCTACTTGAGTCACAAACTGCGCCACACCAAAGACCGTCAGTAGTAGACCAACCGCAAAGTTAATGGTGGATTCACTATAACCTGGAAATAAGACCGCTTCACTATATAAAGCAAATACCCCAATTAATAATCCAAAGCCAAATTGTGCGATAAATGTCACAATCAGGACGGAGATTAAAGGAACATTCTTGATAATTTCTAAAGGTGACAAACTATTTTGTTTGACCTGTTTGTTATGTTCACGCTCTTCGGGGCTGACAGTTTCTTCCAATGTGTAATATGTCATCAACACTGTCAAGAAGGCGGCAACAGCAGCAAATAAAAATGGAATTTGTGGACCAAATAAACCTGCTAAAAAACCACCCAGTGCAGGTCCTACAATGAAGCCGAGTCCGAATGCAGCAAAGATATACCCGAGTGCTTGTGTGCGTTTTTCTTCTGGGAAGATGTCTGTGATATAGGCTTGGGCAACAATGATATTCCCACCTGTGATACCATCCAATATCCGGGCAAAAAATAGCATTGCAACCGATTCAGCTGTACCAATCATCACAAAGGCAATCACCGTACCAATTTGGCTGATAATCAAAATCGGCAGTCGTCCTTGTTGGTCAGATAAACGTCCGATATACGGTCCTGCAAGGAATTGAGCGGCAAAAAAAGCAGTCAGCAACAGGGTGATCATCTGCGGTTGCATCCCAAATTTGCTTTGAGCATAAAGCGGCAAGATGGGATTGACCATCGATGCGCCAACAATTTGAACAAAAACAATCATCAGAATCGTTATCAAACGGCGATCCATTGTGCGTAAACGTGTTATCAAAATGTATTGACCTTATCTTGTTTTAGTCACAAGCAACTATCATAAGCCAAAGCGTAAAAGTTTAAAACAGGGTTTATTGAGAATTGGTATACCTCTTTTGCACGAGGATGATAAACTTCACTCATATATTATGATTGTATATGGAGTTAATCACATGGAAACAACACTTTATCTCATGCGTCATGGTGAGGTTCATAACCCAACCCAAGTCTTATATGGTCGTATGCCTAATTTTTATCTGAGCGAAACAGGCAAAGCACAAGCTCATTCTGCTGGGAAATGGTTGCAAGATAAAAATATCAGTAAAATTTACTGTAGCCCAATGGAACGCGCTCAACAAACAGCAGGTATTGTGGCGGAATATCAAGATAAGCTCACCCCAGAACAAGATGAGCGTATTATCGAAGTTCATACGCCTTATGATGGAAAACCGATTAGCGAGTTAGAAGCGATGGGATGGGATTTATACACAGGTAACGAACCCCCACATGAAGTCCCATTGACGATTCTTGAGCGTGTACATAACTTCTTTGACTATCTGCTTGAGCAACATTCAGGTGAATCGGTTGTTGCTGTTGGACATGGTGATATTTTGGTCTTCCCATGGTTACATGCACAAGGTTATGTTCCTGATGTGCATATGAAAGAATCCCTTTTAGATTACAACTTGCCAGAAGCCTACCCTGCGACAGCCTCTATCATGACCTATAAATTGAAAGACTCACCGCGCAAAGTCAAGCCTGTTGTGTCGTATGTAAGACCTTATTAAATATTTATCCCGCATCATAGACGACCACATGGGTATCGTCCCTACAAAGATAAGTTCTAAATAAAAGCTGTTTGGGGAGAGTTCAAAACACTCCCCTACACAACCCATTAAATTAGTTAATCCCAAAGAGGCTTAAAGGGATTGTGTTCACGCCAACGGGCTTCAGCTTCTTCGATACGGTCACGTTGGACTTCAACACCGATACCGATACCATCTGGAACTTTAATGGTGCTATCGGCTTCCAGCACAAATGGCGGTTCGGTAATATCAGGGTCAAAATAGCGATTGGTTGCTGAAATATCACTGGGTAGCGTCACCCCTGGGAGAGATGCAAAAGCAACATTCGCTGCCCGACCAATCCCGGTTTCAAGCATCCCACCTATCCACAGAGGATTATCATTTTCCACACAAAGTTCATACATCTTGAGGCTTTCTGTATAGCCTCCAACACGAGTCGGCTTGAGGTTTAAGATTTTACCTGCGCCAAGTGCCAGTGCGATTTTCCAATCATGTGCAGAATAGATACTTTCATCTAAACAAATTGGTGTTTTGAGTTGGGGTTGCAGTTTGCTATGCTCATAGATGTCATCATACGAGAGTGGTTGCTCAATCATAATCAGGTTAAATTGATCGAGTTGTTTGAGGTGTTCAGCATCCTCTAATGTATACGCACTATTCGCATCTAACATCAGCATAATATCTGGGAATTGCTCACGAACCACTTTAGCAACTTCGACATCCCAATTGGGTGCAATCTTTAATTTAATACGTGTATAGCCTTCGTCGACACGTTTTTGAATGGTCGCGAGTTGCTCTTCCATTGTATCCATAATACCAATGCTTACCCCAGCAACGATAGATTCCCGTGGGGTATGCCCTTCTGGTAAATGGTGAGCAAAGTAATCTGCAAGGCGCATCCCATTGGCTTTTGCAAGCACATCCCAAATCGCAGATTCAATTCCAGCATGGGCATGATGATTACCACGAACGGATTTTAACAGTTCGGGAACTTCTGTTGGTGAAGAGATTGTTTTGCCAATCAATTTTGGGATTAAGAAGTCTTGGGTGATGTGTAATGCTGTTAGTACAGTTTCTGCACCATAGGAGGGTTTTGTTTTAAGGGCAGTTTCTCCCCATCCTGTAAGACCGTCTTCGGTCACAACCTCTATTATAATAGCTGACTTATAGGGTTCTGCGCCAAAACTTGTTTTTAATAATTCAACAAGTGGCAATGCAACAATATGGTATTGAATATCTTTAATCGTGACCGATTTCAAAATAAATCTCCTTCTGTTTGGGGTTAATTCGATATGTTATTGTAACGACGAAGTTAAGTGAAGCCTATAGAATTTTAAGAATTTAGGATTCTATATGAATAAAAGATAAAAACTTGTATAAAATATCTATATAAATCGAATTCATTGTTGTGTGAAGTGACTAAATTGTGATATAGTTATCTTCGTGTGTTTTAACTGTAATTTAGGAGTAAGTATCGTGGAACAACTAAACTTCACAGCAGAAATTGTGCATAAACAACGTGCGCATGATTTGCAAGAAGAAGCAAAAATTGAACGTTTTCTTCAAGAAAAGAAAACACGTGACGAAGTAAATTGGTTACAACGTCGTTTTCGTCGGGATCGTAAAGTCAAGTAAATCCCCCAAATTTGATAATTTAAAAGCCTCGTATTTTGCGGGGCTTTTTTCATTTTATCTATCGTTTAGCTGTCCAGTTGTCCACAATCGAAGTCATATAAATCAAATAATCACGCGCTTTAGCAGATTCTTCGGCAGGTGCCCAATCCGCAAATTGTTTGTGTGTCTCCGCAACATAAGGTCCTTCAATGATTTCTAATAGAGCCGACGGCTTGAGCGCGACAATTGAATGGTAAGTACGTGGTGGAATTTCAATAAGTTGAATTGAGCCGTTTTCATCCAAAGGCAATATTTCATCTATATTACCGACATGATTGAATATCAGAACAGCAACTAACCCTTTTATCAAATAAAACAACTCAACTTTATCGGGGTTCTCATGTTTGTGAGGTCGAATATAACTCCCCGGTAAGATGGCATTTACCATCCGTTGGACTTTATCTTCATGTTGATGTAAACGAAGAATTGACCGTTTGCGCTGGGATGTGCCCGCTTGCCACATTAATTTTTCGATTTCATATTGTGTCACTGCGCGCATAGTTTCTACCTCAGATAATTACCTTAATACATTATAACCGAAAACAAACTTTTACAGATAGGTGTTTAGTCCTGAAGTATTTGATTTGCCAATGTTCCCAGCAAATTCTATAATTCGCTACAAACATATTGATATGATTAGGGCATTATGACACAGCGAACCGTATTAACCATCATCTTACTTTGTCTTTGCTATATACCTATTTATGGGCAAAACGCAGACCCATCGAATTTTGAAACAAAAACATGGACTATCTTTATTGAGCGGGATGAACCTGTTGACGGTACACATACGATTCTATTTATTGATATGTTGACGGGTGAGACGATATCGGTTGAAACACAAGGCGAGCGTTATACTCCTCTGCGTCAAAGTGTCATTTTCTTCAATCCAATAGAACGACAAGTCAAAGTTGTATCGCCTGATAGAAATGTACAAAACCACCCCTTCATTACATTGCCAGCAGATGCAAATCGGATTGATTGGGTTGTCTCTAAAGACCATAAATCCATCGCATGGACAATCACGAAAACCACGAATAATACACTGATAACAAACACTTATATTGCTGATGGTGAAGCCAGTACAGTAAGAGAAGTTCTAGCCGATGGACCGCGCGAAAATGTACGAGCATTGCCAATCGCCTTTAGCGAAGATAATAGCACCCTTTATATGGATACCCATCCTGATGGGATTAGTCAGTTTGCGCCTTATACACAATATGCAGGCTTATTTGCACTTGACCTGATAACGAGTGAAATAACGTTCTTACCCGGAGAACCTGCCTGTTTTTGTGGTGCTGGTTTTGGGTCGGGCATGATGTTACGCCTGTCGCTCAATGACGCACTGGATGGCTTTGATGTCAATGTTTATAGTGTTGATGGTGGAGAACCGCGCACGATTCAAGCCATTACACGCCGAAATTATACACAAGCTGGCGATATATTAATCAGCAATGATGGAACATATGCGGTTTATGCCTTATCGCAAGTGAGGGGATTTGGGACAGTTGAGCAAATTGTGCGAACAGTCTTCATACAAGTCGATTTATTGACATTGGAACAAGTGATTATCAATAATCCAATCACAACATTTGTCCACCCTATTGCATGGACAGAGGATAATACAGGTATCTTATTCACAAGCGAGCAACAAAAAGGAACATGGAAAATTAATGTGGCGGATGGGCAATTGGTCAAGGTTGCGAATGCAAGTTATATTGGGCGACTCCACAACCTTGACTAAGATGACATTATGATGCGCTTGTCTTTTGGATACTCGGTTTATGCGCCCATTCCCAGACAGAATCGGCGATCTCCCAAACAGCATTTGGACGCGCAATTCCTCTTGCATTTTCTGCACGCTCAGCCAGCTTTTCAGACCCTTCTGACAACCACTGCGCTACAGTATCAGCCACTTTTTCAGGTTGTGGCAAATAAACACCTGCGTCATTTTCAACTACAAGCTGAACATTCCCAGTCTCTTGCCCTGGGATACGGTCGCTAATGATCATGGGTAAACCAGCAATAGCCGCTTCAGTAATGGTTGAAGGTCCTGCTTTGGTAACAATAATATCTGATGAAGCCATGATACGGGGCATTTCATATTGGTTGCTGACATAACCAAATATCTTATGCGGAGTCTGCCAATCGTGTTGCTCTAATTTCGTTTTGAGGTCTTCATTACGCCCTGCAACAACAATAATTTGGGCTTTAAGTTGTTTAGCATCTAGTGCTTTAACCATCTTGAAAATTGTCCCCATTCCATCACTACCCGCAACCAACATCACAGCAGGCAAATCGAGGTCAATTCCAAACTCTCGGCGAGCCTCTTCTTTTGTAGTCATTGAATCTATAAAATGTGGGTTTACAGGTAAGCCCGTAATCTGCATCTGCTCAGGAGACATGCCCAGTTTAATACCTTTTTGGTATGCTTCCTCTGTTGGTACAAAGCAGTGGTCAACGAGGGGTTCATACCAAAATGCTGGTGTTGTGACCAAATCGGTTACAACTGTCAGAAATGGTGGGCGTTCTTCCAATGTCAAGTATGCTCGGAATACTGGATTCGCAATGACGGAATGTGTACAGACGACAACATCAGCAGGATGGTCACGCACGAGACGTTTTAAATTTTCTTTGTTATTCCGATAAATCATTTGGCGAATGAGCTTCACACGGAACTTGCCATCAGAGCTATGGTATAGCAATCGCCATAAAGTTTTAGATTTATTAACCACAATCGGATACATTTCTGGTTGTTTGCTGAGAGGCCATTTGCATTCGCGAAATACATCGACATCATCAAATTCAACATCATCGCCGTAGCGAATTTGCATCGCGTCTCGAATTGCTTGGAATGAGGATCGGTGTCCACCACCTGTATCCGAGAACAAAAATAACACGCGTTTCTTCACGGGTTGTTTCCCTTTTCTTTTATTATCAGTAGCTGGATTGCATCTAATCAAACATGCCAACCTGATATTAAATATCTCCCTCGCAAGCATGTTGGATGATGACTCTGTGTTTTTACTTTATCACCAATCTATCATCAAAGAATTGACAATCCTCAGTATTTTAACATAACTCAATTTTAATATTAGGGTTACGGACTATATCAAATCAGAGCGTATCTTCTCAGACATCATCAAAATGGTGTATATTGAATGAAGTTGATTGTAAATAGTGAGAAAAAACTATGTTGAATTTACATCCTATAACGATTGTCATTAATCTCATTGTTCTTGGTTTTGCAATGACCATTCATGAATTTGCACATAATTATGTCGGATGGCGGATGGGCGACCCTGTTCCCAAAGCTCAGGGACGTTTAACCCTCAATCCATTGGTACACATTAACTGGATTGGTTGGTTGATGTTTGCGGTGATTGGCTTCGGTATTTTGGGGAGTGCGCCAATTTCTGCCCAGCGAATGCGTGACCCCCGTTGGGGATATTTGGCGGCAGTAGCGGCAGGTCCATTCTCTAACTTAGGTGTAGCCATTATCAGTGCGATATTATTACGTATCTTTGGCTGGGGATGGCTTGGTTGGCAAGGTTACTTCAACCCAGATGCAATTATCAGTTTCGAGACAATGCTTTCGGCTCTGCTGTTTGGCATGGTTTATATGAATATTCTACTCTTTGTCTTTAACCTAATTCCATTGTTCCCGATTGATGGTTGGCACATTGTTCTAACTTTACTCCCTGGAACATGGCTTAACCGTATGCAGATTCCAGTTGCGATTCAACAAAACCTGCGTCCGATTGCCGAGTTTTTACAACGCCCCGCATTTAAATGGCGTGATTGGCAACAAGCCAGTTACTATCTATTTATCGGCTTGCTCTTACTCTCTTTTCTACCCATTCGAGGATTCCCCGACCCACTTAGTATTATCATCAGTCAACCCGTAGGTGCATTATTACGGATACTGGTGCTATAAGCTCTATGACATCTGCTACACAACGTGTCCAGCAAGGTCTACGGGCTTTGCTGGCATTTGCTACACGAGTTGACCTTGAGCTTGCCCAACATCATCTTTCCCCTGCTGAATTTGACGCATTCCAGAACATGGCAAAAGCAGAACAATTGCATAGCCTCAATGTTTTGCGTGATGTCCTAGCCCAAGCCGATACAACACCTCATGCTTTAGCTGTCGTAGCACTTTTGCACGATGTCGGTAAATCTGGTTATCACCTCGCGGTATGGCAGAAAACAATAGCGGTATTGCTCAAAAAAGCATTCCCAAGCTTTGCCTCACGACTCGCAAATCGTGATAAACTCACCTTCTGGACCGCTCCATTTATTGTGCGCGCTCATCATCCCCGTTGGAGTGCGGATATATTAAGGACTTGTGATTCAGATGAAATCGCTATCTGGCTAGCTGAACACCATCAAGACCCAGCCGAGTTATATATTGACCATGCCAATTATGAGCTACTTTGTCGATTACAGGTTGCCGATGATGCAAATTAAGTAAACCTTAGGGCTTGGATATAGAAACATCACCCTCATCTAGACTATAGTACAATCATCCATAACAACGAAATGCGAAGGAGCGTGATATGGCAGAATTAACAGTCGCCATTTTAGGATTAGATAAACTGGGTGTGTCGATTGCGATGCGCCTAAAAACATATATGCAAAAAGGCGGACAACATACCTTTACGATTGTCGGGTACGATAGCCGTGATGATTATGAGAAACCCGCACGTAAACAAAAAGTCCTCGATAAAGTAGAGCGTAAGCCATTTGATACGGTACGCAATGCTGATATTGTGGTGATGAACTTGCCTTATGAAGATGTCAAAGCTGGGTATGAGGTATTAAAAGATGACTTGCGCGATGGTGTCGTGATTCTGGATACTGCTGTCATCAAGCAACCCTCGATAGAATTAGCAAAAAAGTATCTTACAGAAGAACATCATGTCATTGGCTTTACACCGATTGCTAATGCAGATTACATGCTTGACCATCGTTTGACACCCGACCAAGCAACTGATGATTATTTCCATAACAGCACGATTTTCCTCACACCATCTGTCTCTAGTATTAAAGAGGCGATTGATTTAGCGGTGAACTTTTCGATTATTCTTGGTGGTAAGCCCCATTTCCTAGACCCAATCGAGCATGATAGCCTGACAACCCTCACAGAGGAAATGCCACAATTATTGAGTATTGTCGCATATTATACAGCGATGAAGCATAATGCTTGGCAAGATGCTCAACGTATGACAAATCCCCCGTTTAACGTCTTAACGCGCTATCTACTCACCCATCATCCTGATGCCTTACGTGATGAATGGCTAGCCAATACTGATAACCTTGTTCGCACCATTGATGAAATGTTAGTGACATTGCAAGCTGTTCGTGAACGCTTGGTAGAAAAAGATAAAGAAGGTATTGAAGCCTTCTTAATTGACGCATCCGACGATTATCAGGTGTGGATTAATAAACGCCATAACAACGACTGGGAAGAAATGCCAAGTAATGACCTTAAAGTCGAGCATACCATCGCAGGTAACTTATTTGGTGGCTCACTCGCCAAGCGTTTATTTGGTGGCGATGATAAGAAGTAATAATCAATGCCATTAAAGAGGTGGGTATCGGGCTGAACTAAGATCAGCCCCTACAGCCAACTTTTAAATAAATGCTTGAATAAATCGGTGGCAAATCGTTGATTTCCTCGCCAGCACGCGCAGATATTGTTAAAATTTGCTATCGTTTATGACCAATTCTTAATTTTTTGTACAAATCGTTTGACCCATTGCTTTAAATGGTTTAAAGTTTAAGCAATGTAAAAAGTTGTTTTTCCTAATCTTTAGGTAAAAGACCAAATCGTTATTGTAAGTTGAGGAGGCTTCCTAATATGAAACAAGCAAGTCGCACTGCAATTCGCCTTCTTGTGGTAATGGCACTACTATTAACCTCAGTAGTTGCATTCGCACAAGATGACACTGACACTCCACTCCCATTTGTTGGCATTCGTTTTTTTGATGCAGATAATGGTGTTTTGGTCACAGGCATTATCACGAATACCCCAGCAGAAAACATTGACCTAGAAGCAGGTGATGTGATTACCGCTATCGATGGTAATGATATTTACCCCTACACTGTTCAAGACATTGTCTGGAGTTACTCAGCCAATGATACTGTCACATTAGATATTAGCCGTGATGGTGATAGCTTTGAACAAAATATTACCTTGATGGAACGCCCTGAAGACTTATTCAGCAATCCACTCTATGTTATTCCGCTCGATTTGTCCGCAATTGGTTTGATTACAACCCAAGCTGATGATGACGTTATGGTTGTTGGAACAATCGAAGGCTCACAAGCACACGAACTCGGTTTTGAAGTCGGCGATATTTTGACCCATGTTGATGGAGATACTGTCGAGTCCGCTGGTGAAGCTGCTGTTGCAATGTCGGACTTAAGCTATGGTGATGAAATTATCATTCATGGATTACGTGATAATCAACGCTTTATGTTTCGTTTCATCATCCGTGACATTGCCAATCAAATCAGTCAACTCGATATTACATCCAGCTATGAGACAGAAAACATTGCACTCGGTTATGGCGAAGGCATGATTCAAGTTCAAGCAATCAGCAACAGCCATGAATTATATAACGCAGGTTTACGTGTTAATGACATCATCACAGGAGTCAATGGTGACGCTGTCAACGCACTTAATAACTTGTTCGCTAATGATAGCATTGACCTCACCGTTAATCGTGATGGCGATGTACTTTACTTCAATGTTCCAACCACAGTTGCGCCATTGTTGATGTTCGGTGCAGATGCTCCACAAGCACAAGTTGCTGGTGAATGGATTGGCTTACATGAAAAACAAGTCACATTAGGTGTTCGTTATATTCAACTCGAAACTGATAGTCCATACTTTGCTGATACAGGCATTAGTACAGGTGCATTGATTGCTGAAACCATCGCTGGCTTACCTGCTGCAAAAGCTGGTATTCAAGTCGGTGATATTATCGTTGCTGTTGATGGAATAGAAACCACAATCGACGTTGATTTACGTAATCGTATTTACGCATATCAACCGGGGCAAGAAGTAACACTCGATGTTCTACGTAACGGTGAACTCATTCAAGTTCAAGTTACTTTACGTGTTGCAACATCCTAAACATCAAGACATATAAAATATCAGAAGCCCTCGTCACTGCGACGAGGGTTTTTGTTTATACAGTAATGCCGAGATAGCTTTCTATTGACTTCACCATACGTGACTTGCTGACTGGTTTTTCTAGATAATCGTTACAACCTGCCTCAAGACATGCGTCCCTCATCTTTGGCGAATCGGTTGCAGTTAATGCAATAATGGGTGTCTGTTCAAATTGGGGATTTTTACGCAGATGCTTAATCACATCCAATCCATGTACATCAGGTAAGATGAGGTCAATGAGAATAAGGTCGGGATGGTGTTTCTCCGCCATTGCCATCCCCTCTCCCCCATCGTATGCGGCAATCATATCACGCCCCATTGATTTTATGATTTTATTGACAATATAGGTATTTACTGCGCTATCTTCGATATAGAGAATCTTTTGCATGATGACATAACCTACAATAATTATACTATAAACTAACTTAATTATAACCTTTTTATCACAGACAAGACTTAAGATTTTTGCACTCGTATTAATTTATGCGCAACCAAGTAGGAGCTCACATCATCATTTGCAAAATCCGTTATAGTTAAGAGGGTTCGATGCTTGTAAGGTTTTCATAGTATGCAATTATTTGACCATGATAATTAAGAAGCATTAAGATACCTATATTGACAATACATAGAAATCCTATATATTAGATAATATCAGACATTCGATTAGGCAATCAGTGAGCAAATTATGATAGAGACACATGAATTAACAAAAGATTTTGGTGATTTTCGGGCAGTCAATAAGTTGAGCTTGAAAGTTAAATCAGGGGAAGTCATGGCAATGCTTGGTCCGAATGGTGCAGGCAAGACAACGACTGTCCGCATGATGACATCCATTTTAAAACCGACATCAGGGTGGGCAAAGATTAGTGGATTTGATGTCGTTGAACAAGCCGAATCTGTGCGTTCTAATGTGGGCGTATTAACAGAGCAACATGGTTTGTATGAACGGATGCAGGGGTTGGAATATCTAGATTTTTTCGGGCGTATCTATGGTTTGTCATCAACAGTCCGCCATACTCGTTCGCAAAATTTGATGGAACGCTTTGGATTAGGTGATGCACTCAATAAGCGATTAGGCGAATACTCTAAAGGCATGAAACAGAAGTTAGCCTTGGTTCGGGCGATGTTACATAACCCACCTGTTTTATTGCTCGATGAACCCACTTCAGCGATGGATCCGCTCAGCGCAAAGTTAGTCCGCGATGCGATTATTGAATTACAGCGTGATGAAGAACGAACATTTTTGATTACAACCCACAACCTGACTGAAGCACAGCTATTGGCTGACCGCATTGCCATTATTCGGCACGGGCGTTTAATTGCTATGGGGACATTTGACGAACTAGCACAATCATTTGCGGGACAACCCCGTATGGAATTACGCGTGAATGGCTCATTAAATGGTTTAGCAAAAGACCTTAGCGATATGATTGAAGTCGAGGCTGAAGGGTCAGATTGGTTACGATTTAAAGTCGATGACCCATATGTCACAAACCCTGAACTGATGAATAAATTAGTTGCAATGGGTGTCCAAGTTGTGACCTTATCATCCATGACAAAATCACTAGAAGATATTTATCTCCAAGTAGTCAAAGAAGATGAATCGGAGGAACACAAAAATGACTAGCACGATTCAAGCAAATACAATGCCCAAAACAGCGCCTAAAGGGATAATGCGAACACTCAACAACGCGCTGGTTATCACACGGCGAGAAGTACGGGATAGCTTTCGAGATTGGCGGATTATTGCTCCAATTATCATTTTGACATTTTTCTTTCCATTTCTAGCTCAAGATCTTGCCAGCCGATTTTCAAACTTCTTGCAAGGTTTTGGCGCTGAACTCATCGGTGACCGCATGATTCCTTTCTTGCTGATGATTGTTGGGTTTTTCCCAATTTCTATTTCATTGGTGATTGCACTAGAAACATTTGTCGGGGAAAAAGAACGCCGTAGCCTTGAACCGTTATTAAGTACCCCACTAACGAATACAGAGCTTTATATTGGCAAAACCTTATCTGCCATGATTCCACCGCTCATAGCGAGCTTCGGTGGTATGACAGTTTATATGGGAACATTATTGGGCGGTCAACTGCAATGGAGACCTGAACCCATGCTGATTGCTCAGATTTTTCTATTAACGATTGTGCAAGCTCTTGTCATGGTCACAGGCGCAGTAGTCGTATCAAGCCAGACAACCAGTACCCGTGCCGCAAATTTGTTAGCGAGCTTTATCATCATCCCGATGGCGCTCATCATCAATGGGGAAAGTTTCATTATGTTCATCGCACCTGATGCAGAGTCTCCGAGTGGTATCGGTGCATTATGGGCGATTATTATCGGCATGTTCATCGTTGTCATCTTGTTATTACGCGTTGGGAATAGCATCTTCAATCGAGAAGAATTGCTGGGGCGCACGATCGACTCCATAAATTTACGCAGTACCGTCAAAAACATCTGGCGATGGGTGATTGCAATTGATGATGAGGGAACACCAGCCCGCAATATTATCCATTGGTATGTCAAGGGAACAGCATACAGCCTCGGAAAACTCAAATACGCAATCGGTATATCCATTACAGTCTTTTTAATTGCATTCATCTTCGGGTATGTGGTCGGTCAACAACCCGAATGGCGACTCCCCCTTACTCAAGATAATACCGATTTGGAAGCCTATAATACAACTGAGGACTTGTTTGATAATTTCTTCGGTATCGTTAGTAATCAACAAATCTCGCTAGTTCAATTTGTGATTTGGCAAAATGCCCGTGTATTACTTGCCGCTACGATACTAGGGATGTTCACCTTTGGGGTTGTGCCTTTAATTTTGACCCCTATTGTTTATGCAATTTTAGGATATGTTTTGAGCCAATTTATCTTAAGTGGGTTTGACTTAACAATATTCGCGGCGGCTTTACTGCCACACGGAATTGTAGAAATTCCGACGATTGTTATTGCAACTGCCCTTGCCTTCCGTCTGGGTGCTGTCATGACCAAACCACCTAAAGAGCAAACTGTGGGATCAGCATGGACAATAGCAGTCGGAGATACGGTTAAACTATGGGCAAGTCTGATTATTCCAAGTTTAGTTATCGCAGCATTGATTGAGGTATTCATTACCCCTATGATTGTTGCATCCGTCATTTAAACTCAGGCAAAAATAAGTAACAACAATTCAAGACAGAACATCAAAAAGTGTTCTGTTTTTGTTTGAGAATAGATGCCTCTCTTATCTCGTACAGCACAAAATCCTGATTATGCGTATAATTAATGATATAGTACATTATCGTAATTATTCGGAATTAAAGGCAATTATATGGCGCGTGTAATTATTCTAGGATCAGCTGGGGCGGTCAACGATGCCAATCATGACTACACACATTTTCTTCTGATTGGGGAAGAAGACACACCTATCCTCATTGATGCAGGTTCTAACCCACTCGGTAAAATCAAAAATCTAGGTATCAATGATGAAGACTTGCAAGACATCATTTTGACACATTTCCACTCGGATCATGTCGCAGGTGTCCCTAATATGATGATGCACATGTGGCAACTGGGGCGCAAAGCTCCCATGCGCTTTTATGGTATTCATCACTGTATTAATCGTATTGAAGACACAATGGAAATGTATGGCTGGCAAGAATGGCCAAACTTCTTCCCTGTTTCCTTCTCCCGTGTTAGCCAACGAGACAATGCACCTCTGTTAGAAAACAACGACTTTATTATTCGTTCTTTTCCCGTTGTACATTTCATTCCAACAATTGGAATGCGTATCACCAATAAACATACAGGCAAGGTATTAGCTTATAGTTGTGATACTGAACCCTGTCCCGGTGTATTGAAGATCGCACAAGATGCAGATATTTTGATTCATGAGGCAGGTGGACCACCTCCGGGGCATAGTACCGCAAGAATGGCAGGCGAAATCGCTACGCAAGCAGGTGTTAAGGAACTCTACCTCATTCATTATCAAGTATGGAATCAAGACCCTGAACCACTCGTTGCAGAGGCGGCAGAAACTTACGATGGTCCGATTTATTTGTGTAAGGACTTCGATGAGTTTGAATTTTAAGTTCGATGAGTGGGAGCAAACACTCCCACTTTTCCTAATCTTCTTTAGTTAATTCCGAGACAGGTATAACAGTAGCATGCAAGAATAAGAAATCCCCACGCGGTGGCATAATCTGGTGAATTTCGATTACTTCACATTCTATAGGACCCACCATCACCTTATCACCGACTTGAGGCTCTTCATGCTCATTTTTGATACTACCGGGATGGTCTCCACTTTGGACAACATAACTGACTTTGTAAATCATATCCCGCCTCCTATGTATCTGATGGGTCAAAATCACGATGGCGTAATTTGAAGGATAAATCCTGCGCGATGTTACGCATCATGATGTAACCGATAGCGGTGTCTGCAACACACAAGGCTGTAAATTTTTCATTGGCGATACTATAGACAGCCGTTTCATCATCTAAGCCAATTACAGAAGCAGACCGTGTTCCTTCATCAACTAATGCCATCTCGCCAACAAGTTGCCCTTTACCGAGGTATAAAGCAGAATACGTGTTTCCTTGATGATCACGAACACTAATCTCGACTTGTCCTGATGAGATAACATACATTGCATCACCTGTTTCACCCTGCTTACAGATGATGTCACCACGCGAATACACCTCACGCTTACTGATGTTACCAATTTGTTCAAGTTGGTCTTCGCTTAAATCACGAAATAACTCAACTGTCTTTAAGATTTGTAATAAGTCTTCCATAACCAATCTTCTCTCTTCTATGGTTGATGGGATTATATCATTCCTTAATATTATACGACAATTTCTGTTAACTGGCATGTCAGGTGTTATGGATTATCATGTATCTTTGTCAGCATTATGTTTAATGCTGCCAAGAAGATGACCTAATTTCTCGCTTAAGTCTGAAATATTCGCGTAGCCAATACGATAATTGGCAATGCCTGTCATCGTTGTGGATAAAGAAGCTTGGTCTTGATGTAGATAGATAATCGGTTTATTTTGAGCAAAAGCATACCCTGCTTCAATTCCGACACCTACAACCTTATGCGTGAGTTCCGCTATAAAAATATCGCACGCCCGAATATGCTCAAATGAGGTTTTCATCATCAATGCAGTTTCACTCACATCAAATGTATAGTGGTCGATAAAGATAAAAGGTTCATAGCCATTATCCGATATCGTTTGATGAATGGTATTTAGCACATCACGCATCGTATTTTGGTGTTTGAAGCTGGTTGCTACAAATATAGATTTCATAGGTATCCATTGAATCATATCATGTGTTAAATAAATTAAGTTTACAGTTATTTTACATTTTACGAACACCGCATAAGCAGGTCATTTGCACAATAGAATGAGAACATACCCTAGTGCAGAGGAAACACAATGACAAGACGATTATGCTTTTTACTGATGCTAACGATGATGTTAACCAGCATAACGCAGGTAGCATTAGCACAAGATGATATGACACGGATTACCTTAGCTGTCACAGATAATGTTGAAGAAGCCATCCAAAATAATGGCATTCTTGAGCAATTTTATGCGCTCTACCCTAACGTTGAGGTTGTGATTGAAGCAACTGGCGGTGGGCGATTTGGGCGTGGCGGTGGTGGATCATCACTTGAAGATGTGGAAGAGAAGATGCAATACGCAGATGTTGCCCTCATCAATTCATCTGAACTGAGTATTCAATCTACAAGAGCTGACTTATTTTTAGACTTAACACCACTCGCGACGGCTGACCCTAGTTTATTCTCGGATGATTATTATTTTCCTGTTTGGCAATCTTACCAATGGGATGGTGCAATTTGGGCATTACCTGTCAGCGTTGACCCGATTGTAATGATGTATTCCCCTGAAGATTTTGACACACTTGGCTTATCCTATCCTGCCGACTGGTGGACAATTGCAGACATCGCAGATACTGTTCAGCAATTGGCTCAATACGAGGAGGATGGGACACTGACAGAAACCTTATTGATTGACCTCGGCGGATATATTCCTCAAGTGATGATTTCATTAATGGGCGATAATCTTGTTGATGAAACCACATTCCCATCACAACCTGATTTCACAAATCCACAGCTACCCGATTTAATGACGCAATGGTCAGCATTAGAAACAGAAGGATTTGTCAGTGGATTAGGTGGCGGTGGGCTTGAAGCTCCTATCATATTAGGTCCGAGTGTTATTGCGACACGGGCTCGTTTTGCTGGTGAGCGTGAATTTGTGGCTTTACCTGGGGGACGTACAGCACTTGATGTACAAGCTTTTGCTGTTAGCTCTGGCTCACAACATCCAGATATTGCTTATGAACTCGCAAAATTTCTAACGCAATCGCCTGAAGTTACTAACGCAACCAACAGCACCTTACCTGCTCGCCGTAGTTTAGCTGGTATCAGCACAGACACAGGTGGTAATGGTGGCGTTGGCGGACGTGGTGGCACAACAGTGACTGACCCGAACATACTTGCGATTTTGCAACCTGCACTTGAAAATGGTATTGCTATTTCTGAGGTTCAATTTGCAGAGTATATCGACTCTGGTCTAGGTCTCATGTTGAGTGATGGACTCGATGCACAAACCGCTTTACAAGATGCGGAAATCCTCGCGACAGACGACCTTGCAACAGCAGATGAAATGGCGCTTAACCGAACTTGGGTCGTTGAAGCACCCGTTATTGCGACACTTGCGCCTGACCAAATTGCGTTGAATTTTGGTATCAACAGCAGTCAAATTCAGCAAAATAACACAGACGCATGGGAAGCGGTGGCTGATGAATTTGTCGGGTTTGATGGACAAGTCGGTATGGTCAATGTTGAGCAAGCTCGAGGGCGTGGTATTGACCTAACAACTATGGCAGAGACTTATGATTGCTTCTATATGGATTCCAATGCGGTTCAGGGTGCAGATTTAAGCCTACTCGTCAGCCTGGACCCACTGATATTCAGTGACCCTAATTTTGACCAATTTGATTTTGTCGGTGGTATTCTTCCGCAAGTACAAAGTAATGACCAAACATGGGCATATCCGCTTAATGTTCAACCTGAGGTCATGCTCTATAACCAGACAGATTTTGATTTTGCAGGGGCATTTTATCCTTATGCAGGCTGGTCAGTCAGTGATTTTGAAAATGCACTACGAAACCTCAAGCTGGACCCAGAAGACCCAGCACCCTTTATCCCTGTTAATATTGGTGGGACATATATGCAATTATTGCTCACCGCTTATGGTGGGATTGCGATAGATTATTCAACCACCCCCATATCCCTCCGTTACACAGATGAGGCGACTATCAATGCCGCCCAACAAGTGCTTGACCTCGCAAAAGCAGGATATATCGAATATGAAGGTTTAGCAGGTGTTGGTGGAAATAATCGATTCCGTGCCTTAAATGATGAAACAGATGCTGATTTATACAATCAATTAATCAACTCATTCTTGATTGACCAAGTTAAAGACAGTGATTATGACCTTACGACCTATCCACAAGGTACAGAAAATGTCGCCGTCGCTTATGACATCGGCACAGCTTATATCAGTAGTAATACGGCTAATGTTGATGCCTGTTATCGTCTTATTCAGCATATCGCACAATCTGCACCTAGCCTGTTCCCTCAAATGCCAGCCCGCCGCAGTCAATTAACGGATATGGAATTGGTGAATGTGCAAGGTCAGAGTGCTGTTGATTTTTATACGCAGATGGATTTCTATATGAGTCAACCGAATATATTGCTGATTCCAACTTCGTTTGCTGGAGGTATCGAATCTGCTGGTGAGTTCTTAACAGTGAATTGGTTATATGAAGCCTTTGATGCCTATGTACTTGAGGATGCCGATTTGGTTACAGAACTGGAAGAAGCGCAGTTATTGGCGGTAGGTTTTCAAGATTGTACTGAGGCAATTCCACCTTATGATCCTGTTTTGGATAGTCCACAAGAATACTTTGGACAATTAGCCACTTGTGCCGAACAAGTAGACCCCGAATTATCGCTCTTTGGTGATTAAATCAAAAGGGGAGTGCCATCAGATTGACGCTCCCCTTGTTTTAATCGATGTCTCTAAGTCTTATTTTGCATACTCTACACGGCGTGTCTCGCGGATAACATGGACTTTGATTTGTCCGGGATATTGCATATCTTCTTCAATCCGTTTTGCGATTTCACGCGCCAGTTGAATGGCTGCATAATCGTCAATTGTCTCAGGACGAACAATAATCCGAACTTCACGCCCAGCTTGGAGTGCATAACTTTGTTCAACACCGTCAAAGCTATTGGCAATTTCTTCCAGTTGCTTCACACGGCGGATATAAGAATCCAAACTTTCACGGCGAGCACCGGGACGCGCACCAGAGATAGCATCTGCGGCTTCTACAATATAGGCTTCTACACAAATCTTCTCGACTTCGTGGTGATGAGCCGCGACACAGTTCACAACATCTTCTTTTGCACCATATCTTTTGATGAAATCTGCCCCAATCAGCGCATGAGTACCTTCCACATTATGGTCAATGGCTTTACCAATATCATGTAATAGACCACCCATTTTAGCCACATTGACATTTGCGCCGAGTTCCATTGCAATCATCCCTGCAATATGTGCAGTTTCAATCGCATGAGCATGTTGATTTTGTCCATAACTGCTACGGAATTTAAGTTGTCCGAGGAGCTTCAAGACTTCAACATTGAGACCATGTACACCTGTCTCATAAGCTGCGCGTTCACCTTCTTCACGAACAATTTGGTCAACTTCTGCACGGGTATCTTCAACCAATTTCTCAATACGAGCTGGATGAATCCGTCCATCAGTCACCAATTTTGCCATTGTGCGCTTTGCAACTTCGCGGCGAACAGGGTCAAAACTACTAATTGTAACCGCCTCTGGTGTATCATCAACAACCACATCAACACCTGTAGCTAACTCGAAAGAGCGAATGTTACGACCACTCCGACCAATGATACGACCTTTCATATCATCACTCGGCAAAGGCACAACACTCACTGAGACTTCGCTAACTTGTTCTGATGCTAGGCGTTGAATTGCCATTGCAATCAAACTACGAGCGCGATGGTCAGCGGTTTCACGAGCTTCAGCTTCAACTTGGCGGATAATGCGCGCCATATCATTACGAGCATCCAACTCAATTGCATCTAGCAACTCTTGACGAGCTTCATCAACAGTCATTTGTGCAATGACTTGTAGTTTTTCGAGTTGTTCTTCTTCCGCGCTGGTCAGATCATTTTCTTTCTTATCCAAGCGGCTTTGGCGTTTATTCTGTTTTTGTTCGCGTTGTTCTAAGCGTTCTAAACGACTATCAAGCTCATTGCGACGGCGTTGAATCCGCTCATCCTCGTCATCCATCTCACGACGGCGACGTGTAATTTTAGCATCGGCTTCACTTAAACGTGATTGTACCTCTCGGTCAGCCTCTGCTAAGATTTTCTTAGACTCTGTTTCACTCTTATCTAAGATTGCTTTCGCCTCATTTGAGGCTTTAACAAGCGCACTTTGTCCCTCTTTTTGCTGTTTTTTTAGTAGAGAGTCTTTCCCCCACCAGACACCAACAGCAGCACCGATTGCCGCAGTTACAATTGCCAGTAAAATTCCTTCGATTCCCATAGTAGCTCGACGGTACCCATTGGATACATTCGCCTTTGCTCCTTTCCATTTACCTAATCTGGATAATATCCACCGATATTAAACCTTCATTCCTCATAGGCAAAGTAGTCTGGTTCTTCCTCATCTAATTCTTCCATCAAGCGATTGATAACATCTGTAATGACTCCATAATGAAAGCCCCGACGTTGGAGCAAACCACTCAATTTCTTTTTGAATTCTTGACGAGTTTTCCCTTGATAACTCCATTTCCGTTTGACAATGACACGATAAGCAGAGTCTTGCACATCAACAATATCTTCCAGTAAAGGATTTAAGATACTGTCTTCAATCCCCTTCTGGTGCAATTCATATTTTAATGCACGAGGTGACATAGGTTTGAAGCTATCCCGATTTTCAATCCAAAATCGAGCAAACGCCAAATCATCTACATAACCCAGCCTCTGCAACCGTTCTATAACAATATCAATAACAGACTCAGGTATCTCTTTTTTAACAAGATTTTGACGGACTTCATGTGTGCTACGAGGTCGAAAAGAGAGGAAATTAATTGCACGGTCAACTGCTTTTTGAATTGCATCTTCATTGGTCAGATACTCAATCTCTGCATCAGTCAATGTTTGACCTTTGCGGAGTTTCGCCGCTTCGAGAAGTGGCAAACCGAATGCAAATTCATCATCCAGATAAACATTTACACGTTCTTTATTTCGTTTTTGGACTTCTAATGCAGTTACAACTGGCATTGTAATTCCCCAAAGAAAACCGTAGTACACAGGATTCTACGATTGTACCTGTGGCAAATCACAAGGTGCTTTTGTAAGCCTAGTTCCCTTTTCCGTTGCTATGATTAGCATTGGGAAAGTTTTGGATTCTATCGAATACTTTAGACAATACGCTACACATACCTAACTTACGAACATAATTAACTATTTTTATGGTTCTTCGTTTTATCTGTCATATACTTGATGACAGGTCGGTTCTTGTAATTTGCTTGGTAAACCGTATTGACAAACATAGCCTAGTTATAAAATCACTATGTAAGGTTTACATTTTTTTAATCCACCTAATCTTGTTTGACTACTCTTCCATTTGATGTATGAGGTAGTGGTCGGTGGTGTTCAATTGACATTATTCTGAGATGGTTATTCGACTATTTTATACACCATCTATTATTTTATTATACAGAAAAAATGAATTTAGCAAGTCTTGCGTTGTAGAATAATGAGTGACTCGTTACAATAAAAATGGCTAATGCAAGTCATACTCTACATTTGCCGAATTTGGCAAATTCCAACATTGGTTCACATTATCGGTAATTTCGAGAAAATGGGTTTATGGCACGACAACATCGGGGCGTTCTGGTTACAGGTGGGGGCACATTTTTAGGGGATAACATTGCATCTGCTTTATTGGCAGAAGGGGCAGATGTTACTTTATTGGTACGCCCCGGTGCAGAAGACCGCTTAGGACCATTGGCGACTCGTACACGCTGGCATATTGCCGATGTATGGGACACCGCCAGCTTACGGGGACGTGCTAGAAATCATTCAGCAGTGATTCATACTGTCGGTAGTATGACAGCTGACCCAGCACAGGGATTATCTCATCATCGTTTAAATTTTCTATCGGCTCGCAACGTTGCGAATATGTGTGTGGGTGATGGTGTTCCCCGACTGGTCTTGATGAGTAGTGTAGCAAGCCCATGGGTCAATCGTTCTTATATTAAATCTAAGCGCGAGGCAGAAACCTATCTGACACGTATTGGTCTAAAATCAAGTATCATCCGTGCGCCAATTGTCTATATGCGTGGTCGTCAACGCCCCTTGTTTTATCAACTCATGACCTTACTTGGCAGTGTTCCACCTATATCTTGGTTTTGGTTTGGACGAGTTGCCCCGATGCCGATTGAATTGCTGGCAAGAGGTGTTGCACGGATTGCTCTAGAGAGTGACCCAGATAAAACAATTTATTATGCGAGAGATTTGCGTAAACGGGTTAAACGCAGTGAGATTCGTCAATCATCCGACACAATTGAGTATTATTTGCCACAAGCCAATCCACAATCAAACCCTTATGATATGCTCGATGAAGATTTACCATTTGGTTGGTCGCCCACAGATAAAAAATAACGCATTATCTTTATATAAAGGAATACGATTCTCATGCACTTACACAATGTTTATTTTTCACTCAAAGACACATCACCCGAAGCGATTCAAACGCTACTTGATGATTGCGAAACTTATTTAGCACCACAAGCTGGGATTGTTTCCTTTTCATGTGGAATCTTGGAGGCTGAATTAAATCGCCCTGTCAACGATACAGGCTTTGATGTCAGCTTACATCTATTATTTGAGACAAAAGAAGCTCATGACATCTACCAAATAGATGAACAGCATACTGTTTTCATTGAAAACAATAAAGATAATTGGGAATCTGTTCGTGTTTTTGACACAGTGGTAAAGTCGCAAAAATAGACATTTCTAATTTGATGCTGACTCAGGCTTGAAAACATAAGGCAGATAAGTATAATACATGTCTGCTAGGCGACGTGGCCAAGTGGTAAGGCAGAGGTTTGCAAAACCTTCATTCGTGGGTTCGAATCCCACCGTCGCCTCAAGGACATCAATTTGGTGTCCTTTTTTGTTATATAGTGAGCAAGCCAACAATGACTCATGATCAAAAACAAGATAAGTCAGAAACAAAAAAACCTGAGACATCTCATATCATCTATGATAAGACTCCCAAGCCTCTAACAAATTATACTTTGTCGAGTGTATGCCCTGCTTGCAATACAGACACCTACAAGCTGGCGTGTAAGG
>CAYGTY010000009.1:0-13055 GCA_964352825.1 uncultured Anaerolineaceae bacterium | reverse complement strand
TTGTCGAGTGTATGCCCTGCTTGCAATACAGACACCTACAAGCTGGCGTGTAAGGTACGCTGTCCCAAGTGTGGATTTATGTGGGATTGTAGCGAACTTTAGGTCATTCCTTGAATACGGATAGATACTTTTGTACCTTCATCCAGTGTGCTTGTAAACTCGTAGCTAATCCCCATCAAATCAAGCAAACCATATGCAACAGGAATACCCAAACCACTGCCTTTGAATTCACGGACATGGTCATCATCAGAGCGGAAGTAGATTGTCCCCAGTTTAGCGAGGTCTTCTTCACTCATACCAATACCATTATCTTCGACTTCAATCACTAATGTTGAGCCATCCGCCATACCACGAATAATGACCCTGCCATCTTCTTTGGTATAGCGTAAAGCATTTTCAATGAATTTTTCAACTGCAACAACCAATAAATCACTATCAACATTCAGTAATGGTAAACCATCGGCAACTTCAAACACCAATTCTCTCTTGAGTTCTTCAGCGAGTTTCTTCATATCTTTTTCGAGACGCATGGAGATATTCTTAAACATATCCATCTTAGCTGTGAGTTGCAGAGTGTTTTTGCGTATCTTATTGATATGGCTCACATCGTGTAGCAGGCTTTCCATACGGCGACTATTGGTTTTAATAACATCCAGAAATTGCTTCTGCATATCATTCAATTCACCCATCTGCCCTAACATATCGGAGTAACCTCGAATACTGGTCATCGGTGTCCGCAATTCATGAACGGCATGTCCGACAAAATACGATTCCTCCGCCATATAGTCGCCCATATCTTCGGGCATGGCGTGTGATAATTCTTCTTGATGTTCTGCTTCAAGCGCATCTACAGATTCAATGATGGCTTCAACTTGCCCCGGTAGACGAATCGGTATGATGTTACCTGTCTTGGCATTGTCTAATAATTCATTTAGCTGTGCGCGAAGGTCTTCTAATGCTGTCATGACCCGACTCCTTGTTATAAAATGTTCCAGAACCGCTCAACATAATCACCAGATGCAGGATGCGTAGAAGATTGTCGAACATCAAGTTCCATTGCCTCTAAACTTTCCCAAAAGGTGCTAATTTGCGATTTATAATGTGAAATAGCGGATACTTTGGCTTGAATGTCTGCTTCATCTAATATGACGTGATTTGGCGATAAATCCAACTTTATATCTGATAATGCTGTTTGTATCGCATTATCCGTATTTAAATAAGGGTATTCTGCGTAAAATTTTACAGTTACACCCTCATAATTTTGATTCACTAAGTGGATACCCCAATCCCGTACAATTTGATGGTCAACATGATGCCCCACACCCAGCGGAATATACACGATTTGTGGTTTATCCTTAAACGGTAGGTTGATGTCAGCCAGAAAAGCGGGCGCATAATCTTGTGGATGTACATCACCAAATAGCGAATCCTCAGAAGGATAGAGCGCAATATCATCAACCACCCGATAGACACAATCTGTCAATGGCAAATGGACATAATTGCTATTCAAGGCATTAAGGGCATTTGCATCTTCTTTTTGTCTGGTTAGTAATGGATTATCACCCGCAGACCAACGTTGATGCAAGTCCGCCAATATCGGTGTATCAGGTAACTCATCCTTCAACAAGCCTCCCATCATCGTCATCACACAGACAGACTCACCCGCTTCTACAAGTTGATGAATAGTCCCACCACAACTCAAAACACAATCATCAAAATGTGGGGAGATAAAAACATGTGTAAAATAATATTGACTATACGTCACGATTTAGCTTAATCTCCCTGATGTGTAGCGACGCTAAATGAAAAATTACTACCTTTGCCCACAACACTTTTAATCGTTATCTCACTTCCCATTTGCTCTACCAGACTACTGGTAATTGCAAAGCCTAGACCTGTCCCCGGTTGTGAGCGTGTAAAACTATCTTCTGCACGCCAGAACTTCGTCCCAATTTGTTTGATGGCTTCTTGACTGAGACCAATGCCCGTATCGCGCACACTAAATTCAATACGCTCATCAACGAGGCGGACTTTAAGCAAAATCTTGCCACCATTCGGGGTATATTTATAGGCATTACTCACAATATTGGTCAACACTTGCACAAGTCGATAATAATCTGTTTGCATATCGGGTAAATTATCATCAATCGATTCAATATAGCTGTGTTCGCGGGCATCCATCTCAGGGGCGACACTATCACGAACAGCTTCAATCACACTAGAAACTGTCACCTTCATCTCATCCATGAAAAAGTGACCTGTTTCAATTCTAGCAATATCAGCTAAATCTGATACCAACATCTCCATCCGTTTGACTGTTCCACGGATACGCTTTAAAAAGTCTTCTTGTCGTCCAACAAGGGTTTCAGGAGTCATCAACATCAAATCTGAATAGCCTGCAATACTGGTCATCGGTGCTTTAAGGTCGTGGGCAACGATTCCAACAAATTCACTTTTTGCAAGGTCAGCGGCTTGCACAGCGGCATATAATCGAGAATTCTCGATAGCGACGGCGGCGCGAATCACAATACGTTCAACCAAGTCTTTTTGTTCTTCGGTAAAGGATTCACCATCATCACATTTTACAAGCATAATCCCAATGACATTCTCTTCACCTAAGCGAATCGGAACAGCTAAGACCGTTTCGACACCATACTGACCTGTATCAAAGATAATTGCGGTTCTATTATCGACAACATCCCATAATTGCGGATAGACTTCATCAAGGTTTACATGCTCTTCAATCTCAGTATTGTCATCAAATTGCTGTACACCTACGACATGACGTATCTCTTTATCTGTTTCGATAAATCCAATATGTCCAGACTTTGCACCTGTAATCCGACATGCCCATTCTAATGTCACTTGCATCGCTTTATCAGCATCAAGGGATTCGCTCAGTTGCATATCAATTCGTCGGAGTTGTTGCAAGACCTCAACTCGATGTGATAATTCTTGGTCAGTCTCAGCAAATAAAATTGCATTATCAATCGCAACAGCCGCTTGTCCTGATAGGGCTTCAAGCGTATTTAAATCTGTGTCTTCAAATAACCCAACTAAAGCTCGGCTATCCACATATGCCACGCCAATCACATTCCCACGCGCAAATAAGGGGGTTGCCATAATACTTCGTAGCGATTGGGAGACAATGCTCAGTTGACCAGCAAAACGGGGATCTTCGGCAGCATTAGTTGTTACTACAGCTTCACCTGTATCTAAGACTTCATTCGAGATAGTGCGGCTAAATTTAAATTCTTCTGTGCCTAAGGTCTCTTGGTCAAAGTTACGTGCCGCAACCACACGTAAACCTCCGTCATCATCACGCAACATCAAAAATCCACGCTCAGCCCCAGTTAACTGAATAACAGCATCCATCACTTGGTCAAGCACGGTTTGTAAATCCAAGGATGTACCCAATACACGGCTAACATTATACAGAGCCTCAAACCGTCCAGCCGCCTTTTGGGCTTCATGTTCAGACGCAAAAGCCTTCATAATGGCATCAATTTTATCCAATTGGCGTATGACAAACTCTTTATCAATATGCCCAGTCTTAATTTGGCTTTTTATAAGATTAAGTGTGTGTTGTGTATTATTGATGGACTGAGTATTTAATTTATCATTCATCGCCATTTACTCACTGTCTTTTGATGTAACAGTTTGCTGATAATAATCGCAATGTGCTGTTAGCGGGCATTTTTCACAGGCTGGATTACGGGCATGGCAAGTATCGCGTCCATGTTGAATTAGATGAATATGAAACTGATAATAATCTTCGGGTGGCACAATGGCTTCCATCATCGGATGAGCGGCATCAGCAGTTGTTTTATCTGGTATAAAGCCAATACGGCGACTGGTACGGTGAACATGTGTATCAACAGGAAACGCAGGGCGACCATAAGCAAAACATAATACAATTGCAGCGGTTTTCGGGCCAATTCCCTTAATGGATGTCAACCATGCTTTGGCTTCATCAATCGGTATCTCATTGAGGAAGTCCACATTATAATCTCCAACACGCTCATAAATTTTGACAAGCGCATTCTGAATCCGTGGTCCTTTTTGATTGGCGAGCCCAGCGGAACGAATTGCATCAATCACATCTTCAGGGTTGGCACGTCGCACATCATCCCATGTTGCAAAACGCTCTTTTAAACTCTGAAACCCTCTATCACGGTTTGCGTCATTAGTATTCTGGCTGAGGATGCAACTAATCAGTTCATCCATGCCATCTTGACCACGTGACCAATCTAATACGCCATATACATCACTTAAAATCGACGATACGGGTATATATTTGGCTTGCCGTAATTCAAAATTATCAAATTTATCTATAATATCTTTTTTCTTTGTCATATCTCAATTGTACAAGCTAAGCTAACCATCGCAACCACAAAAATGTAGGAAGTTGACAATGGTTGGTTAGGAAAAAGTTTGAATGAATTAAATCAAGCTATATGTTTTCAGATTCATTCTTGGTCTTAATGATCACGTCCTGAGGTAAAAGATACCATGTAGTCAATGCAATAATCGCAAATACGACTGCTGAGGCAGCAAATGTCCCACGCATCCCAAACATAATCGCAACCGTTGCCCCAAATAAGGGCGCGATAGCTCTTGCACCCGACACTACTGAATTATCTAAGCCATAAACCGCACCTTCTTCACCAGCCTCTGTATAGCGTGCCAATAAGGCGCTCGGTGCTGCGACTAATCCACCGGCTGCAAGACCAGCTAAACCTTGAAGAATCAATAATTGCCAGACATCACCAACAAATACCTGCGGAATATAGAGTATAGTTGCCGTTACCGACGACCAAAATAATATCTTTTTGTGACTAATCCTATCGCCTAAGTTGCCCAAATATACCGCACCGATAGTAGATGTTGCCGATGAAACAGCCAAGACTAATCCTGCATAAGTATTAGTGGTCGCATTGCCATCAGCAATTAAGGATACAACAAATAAAGGGGCAATTGGAATAATGATTGTCCGCGCTAAGCTAGTGAGAAAGCGCATAAAGTAGACCATACTCACACCCGATGTACTTAAGATATGCTTCCATTCACCAAAGATAGCTGATGGGCTAATTTTGACGGGATTCTTTGGCGGTGTGAAGTTCTCGTCAATCCCAACAGAAATAGTCACTCCTGCAACAAATAATAAAATTGCTGTAATCAAGAAAGGTATACTATAGCCAAAGTTATCTGCTAACACACCACCCAGCAGAGGGCCAATTGCCACCCCACCCCATAAACCAACTTGTAATGTTCCCATCGCAAAACCGACACGATCACGAGGTGCTGCGGCAGCCACGAGCGCATTATTAGCCGAGACAGTTCCCGTTATGACACCTTGTATTGCACGAAGCAAAATCAATTGTTCGGCAGTTTGAGCAAATGCCATCATCGCCAAAATGACAGACCCACCAAGCATCGCCCGTAACACCATCTTTTTGCGTCCAAAGCGGTCAGCAACAATTCCCCAAATCGGCGCAGAAATCATCATGGTAAAGCCCTGTACAGCAATCACCATCCCCGCTAAGAACTCAACACCCAATCCCATACTACTACCCAGCGATTCGATATAAAGTGGGAGGAAGGGGAATATCATCGAAAAACCAACAGCCGAAAAGACCTGTGCCATAAACACAATTCCCAGCGTCATTTTCCAACTACGAGGTTTTGATTTGCGCTGACTCAATGTAGATTTTGGAGTTAGCATATTTGCCATATCAGCCTTACCTTACATATTGGCTTCGAGGATAAAAATATTGCAAGAAGAATATCTTAATCACCTGCCGCCAAGCTCGGTGACAAGTTTGAATCGCCACGTTTTACCTTTGGCAAAAATTGCATCCCAATAATTAGAATAATGCCATAATAAACAGCCGCCGCGACAAATGCTGCTCGTAAACCAAAGACCGCAGCAATCATTGAACCTGTTAAGGGTGCCATACCATTTGCAAGTGAGGAAACAGAGGCATCTAAACCATAGACCGACCCTTCATCACCCATATCGGTAAAGTTGGCTAACATGGCCGCAGGAGAAGCCATTACCCCACCTGCTGCAATCCCTGCTAATGCCTGTAAAATTAATAGCTGATTGATATCTGTCACAAAGGCTTGTGGAATATAGAACGCCATCGCAACAAATGCACTACCGATTAGAATATAACGATAGCCACGTTTATCACCCAGCCAACCCAACCAAACCGAGCCAACCGTCGTCGCAATGGAAGAAACCGTCAAGACCAAGCCTGCATAACTACTACTACCTGAGTTAATTGCATCAGGTAATAAAACGAGTACAAATAAAGGGGCAATTGGAATAATTGTGCGGAGAGCAAAACCATTTAAGAAGCGGAGAGCATAGACTGTTTTTACACCTGTGATTCTTAAAATCCCACCCCATGCATGAAACATATGAATTGGGTTTAAGTCAAGCTGTTTATCCTTAGGTGGCGTATAGGTCTCTTTAACACCAAAGGTCACAAGCAAGCCAGCTAATATCAACATACACGAGGTGAAGAAAAACGGGATTTGAAAGCCGAAGTTATCCGCAAGGACACCACCGAAGATAGGTCCTATCGCAACACCACTAAAAATCCCAACTTGTAATGTACCCAGTGCAAAACCCATTCGCTCACGCGGACATTCTCCTGCAACCAGAGCCGTATTTGCCGCGATAATCCCAGTGGTTAAGCCCTGCAATCCGCGTAAGACGACTAACATCAATGCCGATTGAGCAAACCCCATCAAAAACAAGACAATTGATGCAGTAAATACGGCACGAATCACCATTTTCTTACGCCCGTATTGGTCTGCTAAGCGTCCCCAAAAGGGTGTTGATAATGTTGCCATCAAGGGGGGAGCAGAAATGACTAATCCAGCCAGTAATTCGGGACTGATAAACTCTGCACCTGATAATGTTTGAATATAGAGGGGTAAAAATGGAAATACGAGTGATATACCGCCTGTACAAAATGCTTGTGCGATACATACAACAATTAAGGTTACAAACCAGCGATTATCCGAAGGTTCTATTTGAGGAGAGTCCTCATCTTGCATAGAGTTAATTTACCTTGCAACTTTTCTTCCAACGTATAACTAGCATAATCCACTTCTAAGCAATTGCAAGCGAAAATCTGAGAAATTGTAATTTTGAAGACAGTCTAAAGTCGATTTAACCTATAATTTCAAGCGATTTTGTAATATTCTCCTCAGGTCAACGACATTACATAAAAATAATTTGTGGGAAATCCCACCTATATTGCGTAAGCTGAAACTCTCAGGAGATAGTCCAACTCATGTGGCAACCGAATAAATTAGAACGCGAGCGACTCGACAAAGTAGAACGGCTCGAAGAACAGAATATTGCACTCTATCCGCCCCGTGTGCAACGTACCCACACCATCGCGGAAGCAATCGAAGTCTATCAGGAACAACAAGAGGCAAAACAAGCCTATATAGATGCTGGCAATGAAATCGCTGATGAAGATACACGCTATGATGTGAACGTCACTATCACAGGGCGCATCCGTCGTTTGAATGTGAAGGGGAAAGTTTCCTTCATGCACATCGAAGACGAAACAGGGCGTGTTCAATTATTCCTGCGCGTCAATTCATTAGGTGATGAGACTTATGGATTAGTCAAAAGTAAATTGGTGGATGTAGACGACTTTGTTCAAGCTAAAGGTGTTATGATGACCACCCGTACGGGTGAACTCAGCGTCAATACACAAGACTTCCGTTTATTAAGCAAGTCACTCAGCCCATTACCTGTCGTCAAAGAACAAACATTAGATGATGGGACAGTGGTTGAGTATGGCGAATTTTCCGATACAGAAACCCGCTATCGGCAACGCTATGCTGACCTTGCTGTCAATAAACCTGTGCGTGATGTATTTGTAAAACGTGCAAAAACAATTAAAGCTCTGCGAGAGTTCCTTGATAATGAGGGCATGTTAGAAGTCGAAACGCCGATATTACAACCGATTTATGGGGGTGCGGCAGCGCGTCCATTTGTCACCCATCATAATCAATTGCATCAAGAACTTTATCTGCGGATTAGCTTTGAGCTATATCTAAAACGTCTACTGGTTGGTGGATATGATGCCGTTTATGAAATTGGGCGCGACTTCCGTAATGAAGGGGTCAGCTACAAACATAATACCGAGTTTACCATGCTCGAATTCTACAAAGCCTATATCGACTATAAAGGCGTGATGGATATTACTGAGCGCATGTTTGCCTATACTGCCGAACAAGTCACAGGTTCAACGACGATTGTCTATCAGGGTCAGGAAATTGAATTTGCCCCACCGTGGCGACGTGTGAGTATTCGTCAGGCTGTGCAAGAGGTACTTGGCTTCGATTATATGGATTATCCTGATAGTGCATCATTGTATGCCTACCTCAAAGAACGTGACCTTGCCGAAAACCTCAACCCAAATGATACATGGGGACGGATGATTGTCGAGCATCTCTTGGGAAATCACGTTGAAGAAACTTTGATTCAACCAACGATTATTCAAGATTATCCGCGTGATATGTCTCCGTTTGCGAAACGTATTCAAGGTGATCCATCGATTACAGATGAAAAAGAACGTCTCTACATCGACACCCATACAGAACGCTTTGAGTTCTTCATCTATGGGATGGAAATGGGGAACGCCTTCACCGAATTGAATGATGCACGTGACCAACAAGACCGCTTTGTCGAGATGAAACGTCTATATAATGACGAATCTGATGAAATTGCGCTACTCGATGAAGACTATCTACGGGCGATGCGTTATGGAATGCCCCCAAATGGTGGGTTTGGTAGTGGTGTTGACCGTATGGTCATGCTCCTAACAGACCAAGTGAGTATCCGTGATGTTCTTCTCTATCCACATCTTCGGGCAGAAGCGCCAACAGAAGCCGACTTACGTAGTCAACTCATGTTGGAAGCGGCAGTACGACAATATGAATATCAACTGGATTATGAGGTTGAAGGAAAAAAACGCACTGTCGGGCTTTTCCTACCCAAACCCAATGTCGGCATCGAGTTCCGTATGGCAAATGCACTTGAGGGTTCAGTGGCACAACTCCAGAATATCCGCAAAAAATTTGAGGGTGTGCTTTATGTTATGACTGACCAGAATTTCTATCGGATTGATGATGAACCTGTAGAACTATCACTCTCTGATTTTTGGAAATCATTAGCCTAAGTTTATATTCCAGTGCTATATTGAGGGCGTATGATAAAGCATCATGCGCTCTTTTTAATTTTCGGGGTATATTAGGAAAGATAAAATTATGAACGATAAAATCCAAGCACTTGCCGATTTATTCCAAGAAACAGGTTATGCCCACCATCAAGCCTATATCGAAACAGATGGTGCAGATGATGATTGGGCGATTTGGTATGCGGATTACCTCATTGATAAACTCAATGACCAGCTTGAAGCTAAACTCACACGGACAAATATAGTGGTATTGTTGGTAGAACTTGAACGTCTGCATCAATCAACTGCCCCTGGGAGCAATTGGATGCGATTCTATGCGAAGCAACTAATAAATCGTTATTTTTAGCTTGAGTCTTTAGCTTTAAGAGCTTGTTTTAGATAAGTTTAATTAGCCCTCAATCCCTAAAAGCCATTCTATAGCATTGTCACGCTCTGCTATTGGAAAAGTTTTTCGAAAGTGTTTACGATCTCCACCATAGTTTGCGTTAATCAATACAATGTCCGAATTTCTATCCGTCAAATATGCAAGATGTCCGGGTGGAAGCGTCGAATACTTTTTAACAAGCATTTGAAAATAGCTATTTTGTAAATTCAATGGAAACATTTCTGCATTTTCCAGATTCCAGATAATGAGAACTCTGCTTTTCTCATCATTAATAGCTTCCTCAAGAATCTTATCAAGAATCAAAAAGTATTGTTCTACAACTTTACGGGTTGAATCAAAGGGAATAAATTCATGAATATCATTTTGTTTATGATGGATATATTTGAGTATCTGTGGTTTCATTTTGTTCCTTCGTCTAAATTTAATAATCTATGAGATGTCTCAACAATAAAATTTAAATCGCGTTAAGAGTGTGCTTTATATACATTATTTGTGTAATAAAAACTGATTTTGAACTATGATTCAGAATAGTTTGATCAGAAAAATGGACTATTTTATACGCGGAATCAGTCAAACATTACAGTAAATTTCTAAACTGAAACAGGCTCTAACTACTGACATAGCTAGACTGATTTAAGTCAAAATTAAAGATAGATTTTCTAACTGATATCATGAAAGTAAATCACAATTTACTTGGTAATAAGTATAGGGTGCGGTGTGTTTTGCGTCTTCAAACCTATCCATGATTATTATGTTATAAAACCTGTTCTGTGACACTATAAACTCAATATTCAGACTGAAAAAACTACACTATACATTGCGAAATCAGTTCTTGCCATGCTGTTACAGGTTGCCAATCAGGTGCAATCCGTTTTTTAGCTTCTTCAAATGAGAGCCTTTCTGTTTTCATAAGATAAATAACCATAAGTCCTATGGTGCAGTAACCTGCGGCACAGTGGACAAGAATTGATTTGGATTCATGTTTTTCCATAATATTCATAAATTGTTGCACATCTGTTATCTTTGGATTGCCAAAGGATATGTCCATCGACTCATGAATTACGCCAAGATTACTGAGATGATAAGCCTCATCAGTTGCTGAATAGCTTGCTTCTTTTACAACAAGTTGTAACACAACATCTTTGCCAGCATCTTTAATTAATTGAAATTGATGGTTAGAAGGTTGTCCGCTAATAGCAATTCTGTCAGAAACATCATAATACTTAAAAATTTCTAGTGGAGCAGGTAGCATGATTTATCCTTAATTAACAATTTAAATAAGAAGATATTTAAGTGTGAGACTTATATTCAATAAACATATTATAGTGCCATACAAACATAAATAATATTAAGAAATATAACAAATTAAATTCAATACAACTTTTTAACATAAAATATCTAAACCATAGTCCATTAACAAAGGCTCGAATACTCTCATTCTTACACAACTAATTGCGACATGGCACATTCTATTGCATACTATGAACATCATAAATCATTTTTGTTGAATTATCAGATGTTTATTTTGTTGTGGAGTTCCGATGAGTCATGCAAGAAATTTAGAAACTGACCTGTTACTTGATGGTTTGGGTCATGCTGTTCTCGTATTTGATAGTGACGGAAAACTTATTAAAGAAAATCTCGCCGCCCGTACCTTGCTGACAACCGATATTCAAAAGGTACGTGATGAAGGCTGGAGCATCTTGCCAATGGTCTTTGATATTGAGCAAGATACCGATGACTTCGATACAGTACGAAAAAATGCAATGGTCAGTGAACGTCCAGTGCGCTTCCATGTATTGCGCTCAGGCGAGTTTATCCCTGGGTGGGCAACTGCCCTAACAACCAAAAAGGGACAGGTTATGACCATGCTCACCTTAGAAATTGTGGATTGGAAGATTGTTGGTTCGGTCATTGACCGCTTCCGTGGCGAGATTCAAGACGCAGTGGATAGCACCATCGGGCATGTTCGGCTAATCAATAAAACAATAGAAAGCCTTGACCAATCCGATACTGTGGAAGTAGCCAATAAACGAATTGGTGGGTTTATGCGCTTGATTGAAGTGCATATGGTGCGCTCTGGGCGATTGATGAAGATGATGAAACGACTTGAAAATATCCGCACAGGAGATATGCGCCAATTTGCCCGAGATGATCGGCGTAAAATTAACCTTGAGGATTTTTTAGAAGACTTCTTGGAAGAAATCGAAGAAATGCAACTGCTCGACCCTGATACACCTGAGCAAGATTATCGAGGGCGTATACAGCTTGATATTGCAGATGATGCGAACGTTTGGGCATCACGGCGTTATCTAACAAATGCCTTGCAAGACATCATCCGTAATGCTATTATGTATAGTGATACACAGTCACCTGTGATTGTCAAAGTCTCAAAACAGTCCAATACAGTCCAAATTGACATCACAGATGAAGGAAGTGGTATCCGCGAAAAAGAATTTGAACGGGTGTTTGAGCCGTTCTTGCGGGCGCGACAACCTAAAGTGATTAGTGAATTCGGCTATGGGCTGAGTTTGCACTTATGTAAACAAGAGGTAGAAGCGATGAGTGGCGGTTTGTGGTTCCAAACAACCGAAAAAGTCGGAACAACCTTCAGCTTAAGACTGCCAATTTGGCGCGCTGAAAACGACTCTAGTTCCTGATAACCATCGCCACAATCTATCCATTGCACAGCAAATACACGCTCAGTTCTGCAACGGTAGAATTGGGCGTTTTTATTTTGTTCACAAATACTCTGTGTTCAGACCTAGTTTGACGATATAGAATATACACCATGATTTGATAAGCAGTCGGAGATAAGTATGGACTTTCTGACACCCGAAGTTTTTGATGTACTCATATTGACCAACATTGCTGTGGGTCTTATTATTGCTGGGCGTAAATTATATAAGGATATAACAGGTCCTTTACCCGATGATGCACCCGCTTGGGCGCGCGAAAAGTATGATTCTTCATCTCCCCCATCATCAGATAACAACTCTTAGCACCATGTGCCGTTCTAATCGGGCATTTTAATTATATAGCCTACGGTGCATGGCAAAATAGCATTAACAACTTTTACCAAAACCAACACATACAACAGGAGACAAGCAAACCATGTTAGATATTGCACTTATCCGCGAGAAACCCGAATGGGTCAAAGAACAAATGCGGAAGTTAAATGACGAAACAGCTTTAGCCCGTATCGATAAAATTGTTGAACTCGATGAAAAACGCCGTGAAATTCGCACCCATACAGAATCAGCACAGGCAGAACGTAATAAGCTCAATAAAGCGATGGGCAAATTACGTGGCAACAAAAAGATGGATGAAGCCGAAAAAGCCACCCGCGCCATTCAAGCAACAGCCGCAATGAACGCTGATGATTATGCAACAGCCAGCGGTTTAATGGACGGCACAATTGAAGTCACAGCTTATGA
>CAYGTY010000008.1:58256-71362 GCA_964352825.1 uncultured Anaerolineaceae bacterium | reverse complement strand
AACGTTTATGCAACATTGAGCAAATCACAATCATGGCTACAGGAGATAGTGAACCAGAGAATTCTGCAAGTATCGTCGCCACAGGCACAACAATTTACCTACCTCTTGAAGGTATGTTAGACATCGAAGTCGAATGTAAAAGACTAAAGGACGAAAAAGAGAAGATTACACAGTCATTGCTCAAAACAGAAAAGATGCTGAGTAATGAGAATTTTGTTAGCAAAGCACGTCCTGATGTTGTACAAAAAGAACGCGACCGCCTGATTGAATTACAATCTTCGTTGTCGCAAATTGATGAACGCTTATCAAGTTTGTGTGGTTAACATCATAATAATGTCCCCTCTTATCAAATGGAGGGGCTTTTTTATTGATCTTTTTCACGCAAGAGTTGCAAGGTAAAAAGTTTCTTACCTGCATCTTTAGCAGAGCGACGAACATCCGAATCCGGATCATTGTGATAAATAGATTCTAACTCTTCAAGAGCTTCTACTGCATCAAGTAAAACAAGCTCTTCAATTGCTTGTAAGCGAATATTAGCCCGTTTGTCTTTGAGACGATTGATATGATATTCAACCATACGTTTAAACGACATTATCTTATATCCTTGATGTACAATAAGTTAAACACATCATTGATGCTATAACTTAATTATACACAAATTCAAGTAAGCAAGCGTTAATAGGTTATAATCCATTTAAAGTTCATACAAGAAATACAATGGGAGAGTCAATGTCAATTGAGTATGCTGTTATTTTAGCTATAGCCAGCCCTAGTCATGTCAGCGGGCTTACAAAATCGCGACCACATGCGATGCTTCCAGCATTAGGTAAACCCTTAGTAGTTCGAGTGATGAACCAAGTTCTAGAGTACGGGATTAAAAAATTTATTGTTGTAGTCGGATTAAATGAAGGCAGTGTCGCCTCATATCTCAATACAAATTGGGTACCAGATGTAGAATTAGAATTTGTTCTAAAGTCCGATTATGAAAGTTTATCCGCAACATTAAGCCAAATTGCTCGCAAGATAAACCAACCCTTTATGGTGCTGAATTATAATACATTTGCTCAACCACAATTTATTGCAACAGCCATGAGGTTAGCTGAACAACATCCAGAAAATCTTATCTTAGCAGGAACAAAATCGACCCTATCTCAATCTGTCCATAATGCTTTTGCGACTGTTGTTGCAAACCAAGTCACAGAAATAACATCATATCCAAAAGATGATATAACAGCGAACTACCTCATTGCCAATATGGCAATTTGCGGATTACACTTCATACAGTTTTTAATCGATTTACCATCACAAACAAGTACAGGGTCACTCCAACAACAACTTATAGACATTCTCCATATATATGCAGAATTACCTGACCATCAAATCACATTAAGTAAAACCGCATGGATTATGCAAGTCAATAGCGACCCCGATTTGATGTTATTAAATTACCAACTGTTAGAAGAAGGACGCGATGCCCATATTTTAAGTGAATTGCCTGCATCAGCTCATATTAATTACCCTGTTCGTATAGACCCCGGGGTCAGCATCGGGCAAGATGTAGAAATAGGTCCTTTTGTCTATTTAGAACGTGGATCATCTGTCGGTAAAGGTGCGAAAGTAAGTAAGAGCATCATATTGCATCGAGCAACAGTATCACCTCAAGCTGAAGTCGCAGATGTTATTATTGCACCTAACCAAGTCATCCCGAGCGTTATCAATTGACGTTTACCCTACGATTCTGATACAACCTCGAACTCTTATCAGACGACCCGTATAATATAGTTGTTGGTGACATCAACCTGAAGGATAACACTTGTCCGAATCATTTAAAGTTTGCCCTATTTGTAAAACACATAATCATCCCAATATATCACTATGTACGACTTGTGGTACATCAATAGCGGATGTTGAATTAAGCTCACGGCAAGCTCAAACAACACAATCTCAGGTAGCCTATAATTATCGATATGGCGAAACAGACTTATATGAGGGGTCTGTCCGTGGTATTGGGCGTACATTCACAATTGGCATTTTTATTATGGGCATATTACTAGGCATTGGATTAACGATTGTTGCACTCGCCCCATCTTTCAGCAATTCTGTGACAATAGCTGAGACATTTACACCGACACCCAGCCCTACATTACGACAATTAGCAACAGTTACCATCGGCGTCGCAACAACAACACGAACGCCTACACCAACGATCACATTTACTCCAACGGAAACAAATACGCCCGAGCCATGTATACAGACTGTTGTTGCAGGAGATTCTCTGATTGGTATTATAATACGCTGTGGACATAATACGCGTGATATAGTTCCGACAGTGGTTCAACTCAATGGTATTGCAGATGAAACACGAATCCAAGTTGGGCAACAAATTATTGTTCCCTGGCCCACAGGCACCACCGACCCCAATGCGATACCCACAGAGACTCCTGAATCATCAGCAAATAATGAAGGGGAGTCATCAAGTGTATCAGATGAGATTACTCTGCTTGCATTTGACCCATTTGCGCCAACGGCAACCTCAACCTTATTACCGGGAGTTATGTGGCATACAGTTCAACCACAAGAGAATATGATTATTATTGCATCTCAATACGGCGCAAATGCAAAGGTTTTATCAGATTTAAACCCTGAGGTCGATTTTGCGCGCTGTGATTTTGGTCTAACTTTTGGGGGTCCTGAATGTATTGTGCAATTGTCGCAAGGGCAACAAGTCCGTGTGCCTGCACCAACGCCAACACAGACAATAGAGCCATCGCCTTCTGGAAATGAAACAGCAACGCCACGACCAACAGCAACACTAAACGTTCCAAATGCGATTAACCCGCCGAATCAAGCATTCTTTGGCAAGCTAGAGCAAGTTACATTACGCTGGGTTGCAACGGGAACACTAGCAGATAATGAAATCTATCGTATAGCAGTATCAGATATTACATCTGGGGAAACCTTTACAGCCGATACGCGCGAGCTATTTCACATCTTACCCCAAGACTGGCAAGCAACAGACGATCAACGACATAATTATATTTGGCAAGTCAGCATTGTTAATACAACCAATAATGCCTCAACATTTTCAACACAGGCACGTACATTTGTCTGGCAAGGAACAGGAGACAGTGAGTAATGTCAAAATTTATAAAGTTTTGGACAATCACAGCATCTGCCCTACTTATCTTAGCTGGGTGTAATATGAATAATCCTAATGAGATCGCAACACCCACCGTTCAATCAGAGGTTACCTTTACACCGACAGATGTACCAACGCAGACAGCAACATCGACAGAAGTGCCACCATCAGAAACGGCGACACAATCTGAATTGCCAACCAATCAACCACAAGTTGAACCACCAACAGAAACCGCAACACTTGCACCACCCACCCAAACACCCCTGCCAACAATGACATCAGGTCCATTTGAATACACGATTCAATCTGATGACACTTTGATGTATATCATTCAGCTACCCCAACATGGATATGGGTATGAACTTGATGTGGCTCAAGAAGTTGTAGATTTAAATGAAAATATGAGCAGTATTGATTTTTTACCTGCTGTCGGAAGTACAATCCTGATTCCACGCCCAACTTCAACAGCAACCCCTATAGGTTCAGAAGCAACAAGAGAAGTTTTAGCAACTCTGGAATTAGACGATAGCTCAGGGGCAGTTTTGGCATCAGGCGCAATAGTTGGGTGCTATGAAGTACAAGAAGATGATTCACTGGTCAGTATCGCAGCCAATTATAATACAACACTCGAAATCTTAAGCCAATTAAACACGGATTTAAACTGGTTCGGTTGTGTATTTAGCGAGCCAAGTGGTGGACCTCAATGTAATCCAACCATACAAATAGCACAGTGTATTAATGTGCCACAGCCAACGCCTGTACCATCCAATACACCAACGCCATCAGGCAATGAAACAGCAACTCCAACCCCTGTTTACCCTGTACCACGCATGATATATCCTACGAACAATAGCAATGTTCCGCCAGGGAGCTTTGATTTGCAGTGGGTTGGTGTGGTCGGTCTGAGTAAGACAGATGAATATCTAGTTGAAGTCTCAGATATAACAAGTGGTCAAAAATTACTTCAAGTTACATCAGCAACATCATTTACATTGCCTGATTCATTTGCACCTGATGACGATCAACCCCATACAATCCAATGGCGCGTATCAGTTGCTCGTAAGAACGAATCTGGTGTTTATGGTTATATTGGTGAACGTGGAGACTTTAGAACATTCCAGTGGATGAGCAAGTAGATTAACCTAGACGATTAAGGAAGTCAGAGCTAAATTGTCCACTAGCAATGGCTTCTACATTACCTATTAACTCAATATTCCAGCTTTCATCCACATGGACTTCCATCTGCCCGCCTGCCATATATACCCTAACTGGTGATTGACAGTGTCCATTCGCTATAGATGCACAAGCTGTTGCACAAGATGATGTTCCTGAGGCTAATGTATAACCTGCCCCACGTTCCCATATTTCAATACGAATCGTATGGTTATCTATAACCTGTACCCATTGCACATTGGTACGTTCAGGGAACATGGGATGTGTCTCCAATTCTGCACCCACTGATTTGACTTGTTCAATTGATAATTCATCAGTGTAAAGTATACAGTGTGGATTTCCAACATTAACACAGGTAATATGATGAGTATGCCCATCATATGAAAGTTCTTCATTGATAATTTGTCGGGGTATACCTGTAGCTGGGATAAGCTCGCTCTGAAATGTAGCCTTACCCATACCAATACGCATTGTATGATAATTATCATCTAATACATGTACTGAACTGATCTGCTCCAGAATTGAGATTTCAAATTCCCTATCCACAACATATTGAGCATCACATAGATAACGCGCAAAAATCCTTAACCCATTACCACTCTTGCCAGCTTCACTGCCGTCAGGGTTAAAAAACTGCATCGCAAAAGGAGCATTATCAGTTAAAGGACCATAACAAATACCATCTGCCCCAATACCAAAATGTCGATTGCAAATTTTCTGTATTGCACTTGGATTAAGTTCAAAATTAATATGATGTGGGTCAATCACAATCATATCATTACCCAGCGCTGTATATTTATGAAAGTGAAATAGATTATCCATCATCCGTCATCGATTCAGAAACACCTTCTGTATCATCAGTCATCGATGAAGTTACTGGGGTCGTTTCATTTACAGAGAACGCATCGACAGCAATCTTTGCCATGCCTTGAGGTGTTGTCGCCAGATAAATACCTATTCCACCTCTATCAATTGTATCATCCACAACCTGTACCACTTCAGCTCCATTGACATAGCCCGTGAAAGTATCCTGATATATTTCTACTCGTAAAAGATTACTTTCAGAATCAGCGTTTATAGCTTCATTTTCTGTCCATGTTGTGTTGGTATTTCGTAATTCATTCCAAACACCAGAATCACGCACCCAGATACTAAAACGTCCACGTCCATCAACCGCAAAAACATTATAATTTTCCGCATCTTGATACCGAAAGACAATACCATAACCACTGGCAGACGATACCGCATCAATCAAATGAGCATCCATTATTATCGTAACATCCCCATACTGATATGCAGGGTCAAATAGCGTTGTTGTTGCTGTATTGGCACGATTATTTGTAATTAAAAATTGCCCATCGATAATTTCTCGTGTTAAGAAATCTGTCGTTGTCTGATCCCATGACTCTAGCATCACATCATCAGTCATGAACTCTGTATCAAAAAATTGCTCCCCTGTCATGCTTTCGGCAATATCATCGTTTGATGTACCCGATATTGGTGCATCCATATCAGGCATCTGAATGAGTAACGCCACAACAAGAATGAATGCCACCAAACCTAACCCCATCGCAATTAAAGCCAATGGAGACTGCGAAGAAGCCTTCTCTATTCGTTTAGGTTTATGATTACCGTAGTCTAAGGGTTCATTATTTTGCTCAGTAGCGACCGCATCAACTTCAAGTATTTTTGTAATTGGCGGTTCGACACTAACCTTCTCACCCTGAACAATCTGTTTAAGCTCAATTGCGAAGTCGCTAGCTGTTTGATACCGTTCATCAGGATTCTTAGCTAATACACTCCGAAAAACAGCATCAAGAGCTTGATTAGGCATTTCAAGGGAATCAGAGATTCGTGGAATGGGGGCGTTAATGTGTTCCAACATAACCGAGACAGACCCCACACCATAGGGTGGATGACCCGTCAATAATTCATATGCAATAACACCCAATGAATATATATCCGCACGATGGTCAATTTCGATACCTTGCGCTTGTTCGGGTGGCATATATGCAGGTGTTCCAATTGTTAACCCCTCGGCAGTCAGCTTATTGGTTTCTGCTAAACGAGCAATACCGAAATCGGTAAGAATCGCACGTTGATGAGAATCGTAAAGGATATTAGCAGGCTTAACATCACGATGAATCATACCTCGCGCATGAGCATAATCTAAAGCAGATGCAATCTCTTCAATCAAGATAATAATACGTTCGTTGTCGATTCGCATATTATGGCTAGTGCGCTCAGAAATAAGATGTTCTAGAGTTTCACCTGTCAAATATGGCATTACCATATAAAAAATTGGAATGTCTTTGGTTTCTATCATCGCAAAGTCAAAAATCTGAACAATATGTGGATGATTAAACCCTGCAACAAATTTTGCTTCGCGAATAAATCTTTCTTGAAATGTATTATCAAAAGATAAATGTTCATGTAATACTTTAATAGCAACATCACGCTCTAGGTTCTTATCCCATGCGCGATATACTGTTGCCATACCACCAGAACCTATACGTTCATTGAGCGTATAACGTGCTAGTTTTGCTTGTAGTGTTTGCGTACCTAAATCGGACATAATACCTTCGCCCTTATTGTCTACTTATTACTATTATCCACGAAAACATAACAAAAGGGTGACGATAAATAAAGTTATTATGAGAAAATTGTTTAAATAAAAAGAGCTACCTGTGTAAGATAGCTCAATTTACATCTTCTCAATCTTATGGTTTTAGGATTCAGCTGATGATTTATCAATGTTCTGATAAGCATCAAATGCAGGACGTGCCGTTCCACTTGCATCAATCAAGCTGAAGAAGCAGGCTTCAACATCACCGACTGAACAACCATTCAGGTTATAGAGGAACATACCCGCAACATAGCCGAGGTCTTGTGCTTCTGAAAATGCTTGGGTAATGTAAATGGCTTGTTCATCTTGGCTGGTATAGGTCAACCATTCAAAACCAGCTGGTGGTGCAACCAAATTCTGACCATCAGTTGTTCCCCAGCCCACTTGTGTCACAAATACAGGCATATCAGCAACATCATTACGTGTCATAATATCATTGTAGAATTCCAGAATCTCAAGGAAATATTGCAAGAAAGATTCATAGTGAGAATCCACACCGGGGGGTTGCTCACAACATTCAGCTGCAGGTGGAACAGCTGATGCACCAAATACAGCTCCGATACCATCACTATAGTTGGCAGCACCCTGCAACAACATATTATTTAAGAATGTGCCTGTAGCAATGAAGTTGTAATTATCAGTCGACCCAACAGGAGCTAAACCAGCTGTTAACACAAGTGCGTTATCATCCACAGCTTTAATTGCATCATGCCCCACTTCTAACAATTCAACATAATAGAAAGCGCCCAAATGAATTTCATCAGGTACACCATAATCGCCATTATCTTGCAATTCAGGTGGGGTTGTATATACAGGGACAGTCCAATACTTTAACAGGTTTGGAGATTTCCAAATTTCGTAAGCATCCACCACACCACTATAACGGGTCGCTAAATCGGTCATGAATGTACCAAAATCAGCTAAATCTTCAGGTGGACCTGAGTTAAGTTGTAAAAGCTGATTGAGCGTATAATTTGTGCGCGTCCATGCAGGAGCTTCATACACATTCAGCAAAATATTCACGCCTAATGCGTCAATAGAAGTAATGGCTGCATCTAAACTTGAATAATCAAACTCACCTTGTAGGGGTTCAATATCTGCCCAAGAGACATCCAATTTCACCCAATTTGCACCCAATTGTGCAAGTTGGCTTGTTACCGCTGGTGTATTTGAGATGTTAGTATAAACCTGAATCCCAAATCCAAAATCAGCCCGTGCCGAGGGTTCTTCAGTCGTTGTATCATCTGTATCAGTCTGGCTATCTGTTGTATCAGAGGATTCACCGGGTAAAATTAAACGTTGACCTGCAAAAATTAGGTTGACATTAGCAATATTATTAAGTTGTTGCAAAACAGCAACGGTTGTATTATTCGCAACAGCGATACGATACAGTGTATCACCCGCTTGAATAACATAACTTCCGCCTGCTTCAGCATCAGAAGAATCGCCACTATCAGGTTCAGCAGTTGCTTCAGGCTCGGCTGTCGTCTCGGGTTCGGGTGTTACAACAACCACAACATCACCACCAGCAGGTAATGTTAATACTTGCCCCGTATAGATTAAAGCTGGGTTGGCGATATTATTCAGTTGAGACAAAACAGCAACAGTTGTCCCATTATTTACAGCAATACGATATAAGGTATCCCCTGCTTTGACTGTATATGTGCTGCTACCAGCCACAGGTGTAGGCTCTTGTGTCGGTGTTGGAACAGGTGGAATTTCTTGAGTAGCTTCCGCTGTTACTTCTGGAGCAGGTTCGTCGGTTGCTTCCTGTGCCGATACCCATCCCACAATACTTAATGAAAATATCAATATACATATAATCCATCGGCTAAACCGCATATGATGCTCCTTAGTATAATTTTTTAATCTATAGTAACTTAAATATTACACCTTCCCTTGCTATATCGCCAATCATGACGTGATATAATTTGAAATATGTTTTAATAAGACGGAGAAATGACAGATATAATATCATGTTAAATCGCTCAAGATTTATAATTCTGATAGGGGTTGGTTTTGCTATTGCAGTGGGTATGGGGCTTTGGCTGGCAATCCAAGTCGCTATTGGGCAAAGTTTATTAGACCTTGTTGGTATAGCATTAATTGGGTTTGTGCCATCTGCTATTTTGATTAGCTATGGTGTACATCAATATATACAATTGGATATAGAACCTGATGTGATACCTGATGTCGATGTCTGGCATCAACGTGAACTTGTCGATTTGCTCCATCAACATCATGCGATATCTATCCAAGATGTCGCTCTAAAACTAGATATTAGCGAAAATGATGTTAAAGATGCTGTTCAGCAATTACTTGAATTAGGTATTTTCACAGGAGATATTGATTGGGAAAATGATATGTTATATTCACACCGTACGCAAAAATTGTCTTAATTCACCTAATACCCCCAAGATTTGGGGAATTATTCAGCACAATTTCTCGATATGATTACAATAGTAATATACGATGAGAAAAGGATAGATTAAATGAGTGACCTTTACGATAAAATTGTAAATCAGCGTGGTAGCCTAGAAAACCTTGTAGCGAAAATACCGGGTTTCCGTGGATACCAAGAAGGTGCTGCCCGTCGTCAAGCAGACACAATGATCCGTGACCATATAGCAGGTGAAGTTGATGATCTAGTTCGCAAGTTCACACGATTGGAAAAGAAAATCCTTGATAGCGGTGGATTGCGTTATATGAGCAAAACGCGCGAAGCCAAGAGTAAAATCCAAGCCTATCGCGACCGTATCAAGACTGCCCCACCAAAATGGTCAGGGATGTTTGCTCAAGTTAAAGTCACTAATGAAGACCTCGAAAAAATCTATGCCTTTGATGAAGCACAGATGCGTTATGTCGATGATATAGCTGAAAAGATTGAAGCGATTGAAAATGCACTCAAAGCTGATGTAGACATTGAAGACGCATTATACGATTTAGAAGATAAGGCAGCAGAAGCCAACGAAGCATTCCAAATGCGGGATGATGTACTCCTGCAACTTGACCAAAAATAAATATAATTAGTATATACGCAAATTGAGGAGCAAGTTTCATGCCACGTATTATAGATGTTATTGACCATACCAATGTCATGCCTGATGAGTTCATATATCGTGAACCACAAGGAGGTAGCGGTGACTGGCGTATGGGTTCACAAGTTATTGTTAACGAAAGCCAATTAGCCGTTTTCGTGCGCGCAGGCAAAGCTCTTGATGGGCTGGGTCCTGGTCGCCATACTTTATCAGTAGCCAACATACCCATCTTGTCAGGTCTCATTGGGATGGCAACAAGCGGACGTACCCCATTTACAGCAGATTTATACTTCATTAACCTCAAAGATATGCCGTCTATCGGCTGGGGAACAAACCCCGGTATTCCCTTAGAGACACCCGGTAAAGGTATGGGAGCAGTTCTGCTCAAAACCTACGGTACAATGAATATCGCAATATCTGACCCGCACCGCTTCTTATTAAAATTCGGTATTGGTCGCCCCGTGATTCGTGTTGGAGAGATTAAACAAAATATTCAAACCAAACTCATGGGCGATTTAACAGAATTGTTGATGAAATCAGGCGCGGCAAGTATTCCACAAGCCAACTCCTTTATCAGTGATATTGAAGGTGGTGTTCTCACTAAACTCAGTTCATCATTTGAGGACGAATTTGGTATTCGCATTAACTCATTCGATTCCAATCCCTTCACAGCACAAGCAATTCCTATTGACGAACTCATGAATTACGTTGACCTCGATATGTATGAGCGCGTCAAAAGAATGCAAATTGCAGAAACAGCTGCTGGAAATGAAGGAATGGGTGGTGCATTAGCAGGTTTAGGTGTTGGTGCAGGTGTTGGACAAAGCATTGGTGCAACCATGAATCCACAAGCCAATGAAGCGTCTGCCATGCAACAGCAAATGATGCAACAACAAATGATGCAACAACAACAAATGATGCAACAAATGATGCAGATGATGAATAATCAAGGCGGTGGACAGCAACAACAAGCTCCACCACCACAAGCTCCTGCAGCAGGCGGTGTTCCAAGCTCACGCGAAGAAATCGAAGCGGCGATTGATGCACTTGATGTTCGTTTCATGAATGGTGAAATTTCTGAAGCAATTTATGAACGACTCATGGGTAAATGGCAATCGAAGCTGGATGGACTCGGATAGGTCTCTCCGTTCTATAAATATCAAGCAAAAGACATGCTCAGTGAGTGTGTCTTTTCTCTTTATGGATATGTAAATGTAGTTATAGTGAAAGCATCAAAGTTATCATCGGTCAATAAGCGTGAGTTTGTCTCAGGATAATACCAACCAACCATAATTTGGTAGTCACCCGCTATGAGTGAATCTGCTGGCAAATAATAAACATCTCTATAAGGTGTTTCAATATTCCAAGAGGTTGTATCCAGCCTGCCCTCTTGCGGGAATTGATCATCTTGTTCCCAAAGTGGACTCCCTGATTGAGGATTTATTGCCCCAACAAGATGAACAAATGATTTGATTGGCTCTGAGGTTTGAGATAAGGGATTCCAATCAAGCCACAAGACAAACTCACCTGTCGGAAGTGGGGTATCAAAAAAATGATCACCAACTAGCTCAACAACATCTTCAAAATTAGTAAGTGTTTCACCTGACAATTCTAATTCATCCCAATTTTTGTATTGACGTATACCCAAACCAGATGCGTTCGACAAACGAACTAATTGCATATTATCATTTGCCCAAGTTTCAACTACATCTGAGTTTTCCCAACTTGAAATCGCATTCGACACAATATAGATACTATCGTATTGTGTTCTAGCCGTTTCCAAAATTTCGATAATTTCATCTTTGGGTTGAACTGGAGATGATGGTAGTCCCCTATCAAGTGCATCACCACCATAATAATAACCAAAAGCTGCATCAGTCGAAAGCTGAATCACAAGGTCATCACTAGTAACATTGATATTGAGAAAATCAGTTAATTCATTCCATGCAGGTGCTTTACGTAAAGCAGGGTTGGCATGGTAATTATTGATTGTGATAATCGCAACAATAAACCATGGGGATAGTAAAATCAGAGTGACGATATTTGAATTTATTTTCAGAAACTGGTTTAATTTCTGAGCGACAAAATAACTCCCCACAATTAGCAACAGTAAAAACGCAGGGACAATTGCCATAACATAGCGAGGATGAAAAATGCTGATGCGTAACGATGCCATACCTAATAGTAGTAAGGGAACAATCGAAAGTAAAAAAATCAATAAAATCAATTTACGTTGATATAAAAATATGCTTCCATAGAAGATAATACAAACAAGCAATACAGCAATCCAAATTGAAGCGAATTCAGCAGGTATTGTTTCGCCCCAAACTAATGTTGGCAAAAATCGCGTCAGGTAATCTGGTGCAGAAAAAGGCTCAACATTGCCACCATAGCCACCACTTGTTAGGAGGCTACCCTGTAGTATAAAAAATCCGACCAGTACAGCTCCAACAATGCTTGCTTGTGCACCCAGAAAAGAGATTAAGAATTTAGGACGATGGCGTTGCGTTATTAAGACATAGAGACCCAACGCGCCCAACATCAATAATTCAGTATAAAAGGTAAAAACGCTGATAATCGCGAAGAATATATAGAGTAGCCAATCAACTCTACGGCGTAGGGTAATCAAGCGTAGACCTAACCATATCGTCGTGAGACTCAAGGTCGCCCATAAGGCATAATTACGAAAATCTTGACTATGCCATATCTCAAAAGGATGCGTTGCCCACATTAAGCCAGCAACAAGCCCAAGAAAAGCGTTCTGAGTAAGTCGTTTGGTCAAATCATACATCACGGCAATCCCAATTAGATTGCCAAGCACACCTAACATACGTAATGCAAAAGGGGATTCAATACCACCAATGGCTAAATTCCAAGCATGGAAAATAACATAAGTTAGGGGGGGGTGGGGTTCGATTGTAGCGATTTCGGCTAAAGATTGGTGAATCGGCATTTCCGCCCAAAACATCGCACTAAATGCTTCGTCACCTCGCAAAGGAACACTATCTAAATTGTGTAAACGTAGAATAAATCCTAGCCATACAGTAAGGATAATGAGTGCATAAACTCGTAAGCGTGACATTATTTTTTGATGGTTGCTTGCTCGAATGCCTCAATTTGTTCGTCTGTC